>NZ_JBHURI010000003.1:0-96960 GCF_042673425.1 Agromyces sp. NPDC056965
GCCGAGGACCTGATCGTGCGCGCCGGTCCTCGGAATCGCCGATCTCCTCGCGAACCGGCGCGGGCGTGGGCGAGGGCGTGAGCGCTGGCTCCGGTTCAGAGTTCGGCGAGCACCGAGACGGGGCGCTCGATGCAGCGCGCCACGAAGGTGAGGAAGGCCGCAGCCTCGGCACCGTCGCAGACCCGGTGATCGAACGAGATCGTCAGCTCCGTCACGGTGCGCACCGCGAGGGCGCCCTCGACGACCCAGGGCCGCTCGATGAACCGGCCGACGCCGAGCATCGCCGCCTCGGGATGATTGATGATCGCCGCCGAGCCGTCGACGCCGAGCGTGCCGTAGTTGTTGAGCGTGAAGGTGCCGCCGGTCAGCGCCGACGGCGGGAACACGCCGGTGGCCGCTTCCTCGGTGCGCGCCGTGATCGCGTCGCGCAGCGTGCGCAGCGGCATCCGCTCGGCGCCGTGCACCACCGGTACGAGGAGTCCCCTCGGGGTCTGCGCGGCGAGGCCGAGGTTCACGGCCGAGTGATAGACGAGCTCTTCGCGTTCCGCGTCGAAGCTCGCGTTCAGCGCGGGGTGCTTCGCGAGGCCGGCGACGACGAAACGTGCAATGAGCGCGGTGATGCCGAATCGCTCGCCCGTCGCCTCCTGCAGTTGCCGGCGGGCGGCGAGCAGCCCGGTCGCGTCGACGTCCATCCAGACGGTCGCCTCGGGGATCTCCCGCCGCGATCGTGAGAAGTGGGCGGCCGCGGCTCGAGCCATCCGGTCGAGCGGCACGCGCCGGTCGCCGTCACGGTCTGCCGCAGGGGCGGCGACGGCCTCTGGCGATGGTGTCCGTATCGACGAGGCGGGGGATGCCGCGGTCTCGGCGTCCATCGTCGGCGTCTCGTGCTCGGCGATGTACGACTCCACATCGCGTCGCATCACGAGGTGGTCGTGACCGGAGCCGAGCAGCTGGCTCGCGTCGAAGCCGTGCTCGCGGGCGAGGCGGCGCACGATCGGGGAGACGACGGGGGAGCGGCGTGCTGCGTCGAGTCGGGCCGTGCCGTTCGAGCGCGGCCCGGTCGATGCGGCACTCCCGCCGCCGGCACTCGCACCGCTTCGCCGACCGAAGCGCGCCGGCGCCGAGGCCGCTCGCTTCGTCACGGTCGACTGCCGGGTGCCGTAGCCGATCAGCACGGCGCCGGACTCCTCGGCGAGCGCGGTCTCGTTCGTGACGATGCCGGGTTCGGCGGGCTCCGCGACATCCGGAACCGGTGCGTCGACGCCGAGCGTCAGGAGCACGGTGCCGGCGTGCAGCACCTCGCCGACCTCGCCGCCGAGCGACTCGACGACACCGGCGAACGGTGTGGGCAATTGCACGACCGACTTGGCCGATTCGAGCTCGACGACCACCTGGTCGATCGTCACCTCGTCGCCGGGTGCGACGAGCCAGGCGACGATCTCGGCTTCGGTGAGCCCTTCGCCGAGGTCGGGCAGGATGAACTCGCGGCTCATGCGTCCCACTCCCAGGTGTCGAGCGCGGCGAGCACGCGGTCGGCGGTCGGAAGGTGGTACTCCTCGAGCTTCGGCGAGGGGAACGGGATGTCGAAGCCCGCGATGCGCAGCACCGGCGCCGCCAGGTGGTGGAAGTTGCGCTCGGTCACCCGCGCGGCGACTTCGGCGCCGTAGCCGCCGAACTGCGCGGCCTCGTGGATGACGGCCGCACGCGAGGTCTTGCGCACGGATGCGCCGACCGTCGCGTCGTCGAACGGGGAGAGGCTCCGCAGGTCGACGACCTCGATGGAGAGGCCTTCGGCGGCGGCCGCCTCGGCGGCCTCGAGCGCGGTGCGCACGGTCGGCCCGTAGCCGATGAGCGTCACGTCGGTGCCCTCGCGCACGACCTCGGCGCGGTCCATCGGCGCGGTCGTGACGGGCAGGGCGAGCGGCGCCTTCGACCAGTACCGGCTCTTCGGCTCCATGAAGACGACGGGGTCGTCGCTCTCGATCGCCTCGCGCAGCATCGAGTAGGCGTCGGCGGGGTTCGACGGCATCACCACGGTGAGGCCGGGGGTGGACGCCCAGTACGACTCGGACGAGTCGGAGTGGTGCTCGACGCCGCCGATCGCGCCGGCGCAGGGGATGCGCACGACCATGGGCAGCGTCACACGCCCCTTCGTGCGGTTCCGCATCTTCGCGACGTGCGAGACCATCTGCTCGAACGCCGGATAGCTGAACGCGTCGAACTGCATCTCCACGACCGGGCGCATGCCGTACATCGCCATGCCGACCGCCGTGCCGATGATGCCCGACTCGGCGAGCGGCGAGTCCCAGATGCGCTCATCGCCGAATTCGGCCTGCAGGCCGTCGGTGACGCGGAACACCCCGCCGAGC
Organism: Agromyces sp. NPDC056965; assembly: GCF_042673425.1. Classification (NCBI taxonomy): domain Bacteria; kingdom Bacillati; phylum Actinomycetota; class Actinomycetes; order Micrococcales; family Microbacteriaceae; genus Agromyces; species Agromyces sp. NPDC056965. The sequence goes on from NZ_JBHURI010000003.1 coordinate 2,370, forward strand.
GGACCGACGTCCTCGCCGTAGACGATCACGCGGTCGTCGGCGGCCATCGCGTCGCGGAGCGCGGCGTTCAGGGCGCCGGCCATCGTCAGCTGCGTCGGGGCGGATGCCTCGGCGGCCGGGGTGCTCGTCGCGGTCGCGGTCATCGTGCGGCTCCCGCGCGGCTCGCGAACGCACCGGCGGCGATCTCGGCCTCGAGTGCGGCGCGCTGCTCGAGGAGTGCTGCCCGTTCGCGCCCGTACACGTGATCGAAGAGTTCGAGCGGGTCGAGCTCGGCCTCGACCGTCATGACCTCGCGCGTGCGGGCGGCGAGGGCCTCGGCGGCATCCGTGATCTCGGTGCGCACGGCTTCGGTGAGCGCGCCCTCGGAGACGAGGAACTTCTCGAGGCGTTCGATCGGGTCGCGGCGCTTCCAGTGCTCGACGTCGCGCGCGGCGCGGTAGCGGGTGGGGTCGTCGGAGTTCGTGTGCGCCTCGATGCGATAGGTCACGCCCTCGATGAGGGTCGGCCCGCCGCCGCCCCGGGCTCGTTCGACGGCGGCACTGGTGACGGCGTACATCGCCGCGATGTCGTTGCCGTCGACGTGGTAGCCGGGCATGCCGTAGCCGACCGCCTTGTCGGCGAGCGTCGCCGCGCGCGTCTGCCGCTCGAGCGGCACGCTGATCGCGAACTGGTTGTTCTGCACGACGAAGACGGTCGGCGTCTGCCAGACGGCCGCGAAGTTGAAGGCCTCGTGCGCATCGCCCTCACTCGTGGCGCCGTCGCCGAGGAAGGTCAGCGCGACGATCGGATCGTGGCGCAGGCGGGCCGCGTGCGAGAGCCCGACGGCGTGCAGCGCCTGCGTCGCGAGCGGCGTGGCCTGCGCGGCGGTGCGGTGGGCGTGCTGGTCGTAGCCGTTGTGCCAGTCGCCGCGGAACGACTGCAGGATGTCGGCGGGCTCGATGCCGCGGGTGAGGAGGGCGATGCTGTCGCGGTACGTCGGGAACAACCAGTCCTGCGCGGTGAGCGCGGCCACGGCGCCGATCTCGCACGCCTCCTGACCGTAGGCGGACGGATAGGTGGCGAGTCTGCCCTGCTTCGTGAGCGCGGTGACCTGCACGTCGAAACGGCGGGCGACGACCATCTTGCGGTAGAGCTCGAGGAGCGTCTCGGTAGCCGGCAGCCCGAAGCCGCCGGTCGCTGCGCCGGTGACCGCGTGGCCGGCGTTGTCGAGCAACCGCAGGGGCTTCTCGCTCGGCAGGGTGCGGACGGATGCGTGCTCGACATTGAGGCTCATGACCTCATCGTCGGACACTCTCGCGGGCCGCGACGGAGGTCTCGATCAACCGTGAACGAACGGCTCGACGAGCTCGAAAGCGTGGCCGTTCGTCCGCTGGAACCGCCGTCAGGTGCGCCAGATGTCCAGGGTCTGCGCCGGGGGATGACCCTCGATCTCGGCGAGGATCAGGTGCGACCGCGTCGAGACGACGCCCGGCATGTCGTGGATGTCTCGGAGGATCGCCTGGCTCAACTGCTCGTGGTCGGGCGCGCTCACCGTGAGGATGATGTCGATGTCGCCCGAGACGGCCTGCACCTTCTCGACGAACGGCAGCGTCGCGAGCTTGGCCGCGATCTCCTCCCATGACACCTCGCCGATGCGCACCACGACGAGTGCCGAGATGTTCAGCCCGATCGCCTTGCGGTCGATGTGGGCGCCGAACCCGGTGATCACTCCGCGTTGCTGCAACTGCTGCACGCGGTTGTGGGCGGCGGTGCGGGAGATGTGCACGCGCTCGGCGAGGGTTCGCACCGAGAGTCGGCCGTCGCGGCTCAGCTCAGCGACGATGCTGCGGTCGATACTGTCGAGCGCATCGTTGCGGTGCGGTACTGACTGGGTCATCCTCGTCCTCGTTGCTCGGTTCCAGCGTACCGGCTGCGACGCTTCGCGCGCCGAAGGGATGCCCGCATCGGCGCGTGCCTGATCACCCGGGGCAGCAACGGCCAGACGGCCGCGATCGCGTCGAGCCATCCGTTCGCGACGCGCTCGACCCGTGGCGTCCAGCGGAACCCGTACGCGGCGCGGATCGGCGCCGGGAGCAATGCCGCCGTCATGAGGCGCACGAGCGGCAGCAGCAGCGCGGCGCCGAACGGCAGGGCGGATGTCCCGGTCAGCAGGCTCCTCGCGACGGAGCGGGCCTCGTCGCCGACCTCGAGTGCGGGGAGTTGCTCGGCCCACCATGCGTCGAACTCGGCGCGCGTCTCGGGCCATCCCTCACCGGCGGCCTGCAGCCGCATGCCGAGCGGAGCGTACCCGCGCACGATGACGTCGGCGGTCGACGCCGGCAGCGGGCCCTCCAGTCGCTCGTGCAGCTCGAGTGCGACCGCGAGCAGCGTCGAGGCGACCCACCGCTGGGCGTCGGCGTCGAACGCGTTGTAGGCGGGTCGTCCGCCCTCCGCGTCGCCGCGAACGGGAGCGTGACGCCGGTTCACCGTGCGCACGGCCTCGGCGGCGAGCTGCTCGTCGCCGAAGCCGATGGCGTAGACGTAGTCGAGGGTGCCGATCAGGCGATCGAGGGGGCGTTCGCGGAACCCGCTGTGCCGGGCGACGCCGCGTGCGACGCGAGGGTCGGCGAGCTGCAGCAGGATCGCGGCACCGCCGCCGAGCAGCAGCACGCCCTCGGCGCCGTGGCGCCGGAAGACCTCGAGTTCGTCGGCGTTCGTCTCTGCATGCATCACTACCAGTTGTAGCGCTAGTACCAGTTGAATCGCTCCGAGTGCGCCCACGCACCGCACGGGGCGCCGTAGCGATCGGCGATGTACGAGAGGCCCCATTCGATCTGCGTCGCGGCGTTGGTTCGCCAGTCCGCTCCGGCGCTGGCCATCTTGCTGCCCGGCAGCGACTGCGGAATGCCGTAGGCGCCGCTCGAGGCGTTGTAGGCGTCGGCGCGCCAGCTCGACTCGCGCGTCCAGAGCTTCACGAGGCACTGGTACTCGCCCGAGCCCCAGCCGTAGCGCGCGACGGCGCCGGCCGCGTAGGCCTTCGCACCGGCGGTGTCGACGACGACGCCGGGCGGCGGTGCACTGCCGACGTCGACCGTGTTTCCGCTGGCCGCCTCGGCGGCGCGCTGCCGTTCAGCCTCCGCCTGCCGGAGTGCTTCGCCCGCCTGGTACTGGCGTTCGAGCGCCGCGGTGCTGTCGCGCAGGCTCGCGAGCTGCGCGTACAGCGTGTCGACCACGATCCGCTGCGCGGCGAGTTCGTCTTCGGCCGCCGCGTGCGCGGACTCGGCTTCGGCGGCGGCGTCCGCAGCCGCATCCGCCAGTCGAGATCGTTCCTGTTCGGCGACGTCGGCCTGCGCCGAGAGCGAGGCCGACTCCGCCTTCGACGCTTCGGCCCGGTCGGCGATCCCTCCGTAGATGCTCGTGAGCTGGGCGGCGCGGGAGAGACCCTGCAGGAGGTCGGTCGCGGCGTCATCGGTGAGGAGGAGGCGCAACGTGACATCCGCGCCGCCCGACCGGGCGAGCATCGCACCGACCCGCCCGAGGCGCTCGGCGGAGGCCACGGCTTCGCCCTCGGCCGCTGCCGCCCGAGTGGAGAGGGCCGCTGCCCGCTGCTCCGCCGTCGCATGTGCCGCGGCCGCTGCGGCGGACACCCCGGCCGCTTCCACCGCGGCGTCGCCCAGCGCAGCGGCGGTCGTCTCGAGCGAGGCGACGAGCCCGCTGATGCGCGTCGCCTCGGCCTCGCGGGTCGCGACGTCCTGCTTGGCCGCGGCGACCTCGTCCCAACTGGGGTAGTCCTCGCCGAATGCGGGGGCGACGGGCACCACGAGCGCCGCGACGATGACCGCCGCTGCAACTGCCGCGTACCTCGGTCGAGCTCGCACAGGACCCCCTTCGAGGCCGTGAGTCTACCCACGGCCGCTCTCGGCGCTCGTTCGGACACGCACCGTAGAGTCGTTCGAATGCGCATCATCCGAAGAGCACGACTGCCGCTCGTCCTGACGGCGGCGCTGTTCGCGATGACGGCGTGCGCTCCAGCGAGCGGCGCCTCCGCGCCTTCCGGCGATGCGACGGCGGCGCCCAGTCCGACGCTCGCGCCGGTCGATCCGATCGGCGAATGGGTCGATGAGCGGATGTCGCAGCTCACCATCGAGCAGAAGGCGGCAGCCCTGCTCATGGTGCACGCGCCCGGCACCGACCCTGCGCCACTGCGCGCGTACGTCGACGCGGGCGTGTCGGGCATCATCCTGATGGGCGACAACGTGCCGGCGGGCCCGGCCGAGCTCGGCGCGCTCACCGCCGCCGTGCAGGCCGACCCCGAAGCCCCCGTGCTGATCGGCATCGATCAGGAGGGCGGCGAGGTGCAGCGGCTGCCATGGGACGGCGCGCCGGGCGCCGAAACGCTGCGCGCCGAGGCCCCGGCCGCTGCGGAGGCCGCATTCGCGGCGCGGGCCACGACGCTCGCCGAGAGCGGCGTCAACGTGAACTTCGGGATCGTCGCCGATGTCACCGCCGATCCCGATTCGTTCATCTTCGGACGCGTGCTCGGCACGGACCCGGCCGGCTCGGCCGAGCGGGTCGCGGGCTCGGTGGCGGGGGAGCAGGGTCTCGTCGCGAGCACGCTGAAGCACTTCCCGGGCCATGGGGCGGCACCGGGCGACTCGCATTCGACCGTGCCGTCCGCGCCGCTCACCATCGACGAATGGCGCGCCGGCCCTGGGCTGCCCTTCGCGAGCGGCATCGACGCCGGAGCCGAACTGGTGATGACCGGGCACTTGAGCTATCCCGCCGTCGATGCCGCACCTGCATCGCTCTCGGCCGAGTGGCATCGCGTGCTGCGCGACGAACTCGGGTTCGACGGAGTCGTCGTCACCGACGACATGCTGATGCTGCAGCACAACGGCCTGCCCGAGTTCGCGGATGCCGGCGAGAACGCGGTGCGCGCGGTTGCCGCGGGAGCCGAACTGCTGCTCTACGTGCTCCCGGCCGACCCTGCGTCGATGGGCATCTCGGTCGACGGGCTGGTCGGATCCCTCGTCGGCGCCGTGCAGTCGGGCCGCATCACCGAGGAACAGCTCGATGACGCCGCCGCGCGCGTGCTGACCCTGCGCCGCTCGCTCACGGGCTGACCCGAGAGTCTCCTGAAACTTCTCGAACGGTCGGGAATACCTCCCAGCTCCATGCGTTTGCATATGCGTGGCCGTTCGGCCGCCATGACATCGAACACGGGAGACCACCCAATATGACGACCACCGCCTCGACGATCGAGATCCCCGGATACCGTGCAGGCAGCTGGAAGATCGACCCCACGCACAGCGAGGTCGGCTTCAGCATCCGCCACATCATGATCAGCAAGGTCAAGGGCAAGTTCGAGCGCTTCGACGCGACCTTCGTCACGGCCGAGAACCCGCTCGACTCGAGCGTCACCGCGTCGGTCGAGGTCGCCTCGATCACCACGAACGAGCCGAACCGCGACGCGCACCTGCGCACCGGCGACTTCTTCGAGGCCGAGACCTACCCGACGATCGACTTCGTCTCGACCGGCGTGCGCGTCGAGAAGGGCGACTTCAAGGTCGATGGCGACCTCACGATCCGCGGCATCACGAAGCCGGTCACCTTCGACTTCGACTTCGGCGGCTTCGGCGGCGACCCCTACGGCAACTACAAGGGCGGCGCCACCGCGAAGACCGTCATCAACCGCGAGGACTTCGGCCTGCACTACAACGCAGCGCTCGAGACCGGCGGCGTGCTGCTCGGCGACCAGGTGACGATCACCCTCGAGCTGCAGGCTGCGCTCGAGCAGTAAGCACCGAACGAACAGAGACGAAGGGTCGGATGCCTCGGCATCCGGCCCTTCGTCGTCGGCTCACGCCGTGGTGATCTCACCGAGTTCGGTCGACCAGAACGCGGCCCAGCGCTGGAACGCGGGACGGAACCTGCTCACCGCCGGTCGCCCGCGGAACCGCGTCACCTCGATCGACGTCGTGCCCTTGCGGACGGGGGCACGGCGCCAGGTGCCGACGACCTCGCCGCCTGCGACGAGGATCGGCAGGAACAGGCCGTTCTTGCCGGGAACGACGCGCAGGGCGTCGGCTTCGGAGCAGAACGCCGTTCGGTCGCCGTAGCCGAGGAAGTACTCATCGAACGGCGCGAGCACGTGGTGGCCCGACGGCGCGGACGCCGTCGAGGGAGCGTCGGCTGCGACGAACCGCTCGGCATCGAACGGGACCACCGCCCCGCCGGCTGCGGCCAGGGCGACGCGCGCCTGCGTGAGCGTGAGGCCGGTCCACCAGGCGAAGTCGCGCACCGTGACCGGTCCGTGGCCGCGCGCGTACCCGGCGAACAGGCGGCCGAGGATCTCGTCGGTGTCTCGGGGTTCGTCGGAGCGTCGCGGCGACCACTCGTCGAGCAGCACGAAACGCTGCCGCGCGCGGGTCTCGACCGGGCCGCAGCAGAGCAGCCCCTCGTTCGCGAGGCGCCAGATGAGGTGGTAGCCGCGCTGGCCCGCGGTGTCGATGCCCGCCGCCGCCCAGGCGGCCTGCAGCTCGTCGCGCGTCGCCGCCCGCCCGCCTTCGAGCTCGTGCACCGCGACCCGGCGGGCGACGGCGTGCACCTCGTCGTCGATGCCCTCGTCGCGGTGGGTCTTCGCCGCCCGCTGCATGAGTCGCGCCGCAGTGAGGCGGAGGATCGGCCGGAGCATCTCGGGGGCGACGAAGTGCAGGGTGCCGCGCATCGGCCATGAACGCAGCAGCACTCGCTCGTCGATGGCCGCGTCGATCGTCGCCTCGGTCGCGCCGGCGACCCGCGACCCGAGCACCCACTTCGCGGCGGCGAGATCCTGCGCCTGCAGGCAGACCAGCCGGTCGACGGCCGCGGCGGGGGAGTCGAAGCCGCCGTCGAGACCCTGAGCGGCCAGCCGGGCGGCGCGCACCGTCGAGATCGAGGCGTGCGGGGCATCCGTCGTCATGGTGCGAGTCTGCCGGATGCCTGTGACAACTGCGGGAAGCCCGCTCGTGAGCTTGCCATCTCGCTCGGCGGGATAGACTGGGAGGCTGTGCCGCTCGGCACGCCATCCCACCCCTGTCGTTTCGGAGGAACCCCGTGCTCGCCGTCCATGATCTCGAGATCCGCGTCGGTGCACGCGTGCTGATGGAGCACGTGAACTTCCGCGTCTCCGACGGCGACAAGATCGGCCTCGTCGGCCGGAACGGCGCCGGAAAGACCACCCTCACGAAGACGCTCGCGGGCGAGACCCTGCCGACCGGCGGGCGCATCGATCGCGGCGGCGAGATCGGCTACCTCCCGCAGGACCCGCGCTCCGGCGACCCCGAGATGCTGGCTCGCACGCGCATCCTCGACGCTCGCGGGCTCGGCTCGCTCGTGCTCGGCATGCACGAGGCATCCATGAACATGGGCAGCGACGACCCCGAGGTCGCCGAACGCGCGATGAAGAAGTACGGCAACCTCACCGATCGCTTCACGGCCCTCGGCGGCTACGCGGCCGAAGCCGAGGCCGCCTCGATCGCCTCGAACCTGAACCTGCCCGATCGCATCCTCGACCAGCCGCTGAAGACCCTCTCGGGTGGCCAGCGCCGCCGTATCGAGCTGGCGCGCATCCTGTTCTCCGACGCGGAGACGATGATCCTCGACGAGCCGACGAACCACCTCGACGCCGACTCCGTCGTGTGGCTCCGCGAGTTCCTGAAGGGCTACAAGGGCGGCGTCATCGTGATCAGCCACGACGTCGAACTCGTCGGCGAGGTCGTGAACCGCGTGTTCTACCTCGACGCGAACCGCTCGGCGATCGACATCTACAACATGGGCTGGAAGCACTACCAGCGACAGCGCGCCGCCGACGAGGAGCGCCGCAAGAAGGAGCGCGCGAACGCCGAGAAGAAGGCCGACGTGCTGAAGCTCCAGGCCGCGAAGTTCGGCGCGAAGGCATCGAAGGCCGCCGCCGCGCACCAGATGGTGGCCCGCGCCGAGAAGCTGCTCGCCGGCCTCGAGGAGGTGCGCGCCGTCGATCGCGTCGCGAAGCTCCGCTTCCCGACGCCCGCCCCCTGCGGCCGCACGCCCATCACGGCGTCGGACCTCTCGAAGAGCTACGGCTCGCTCGAGATCTTCACCGCGGTCGACCTCGCGATCGACCGCGGCTCGAAGGTCGTCATCATCGGCCTGAACGGTGCCGGAAAGACGACCCTGCTCCGCATCCTCGCGGGTGTCGACCAGCCCGACACCGGTGTCGTCGAAGCCGGGCACGGCCTGCGCGTCGGCTATTACGCGCAGGAGCACGAGACGATCGACGTCAAGCGCTCGGTGCTCGAGAACATGGTCAGCGCCTCGCCGAACCTCACCGAGACCGAGGCGCGCAAGGTGCTCGGCTCGTTCCTCTTCACGGGCGACGACGTGCACAAGGCCGCCGGCGTGCTCTCCGGTGGAGAGAAGACGCGTCTCGCGCTCGCGATGATCGTCGTCTCGGGCGCGAACGTGCTGCTCCTCGACGAACCGACCAACAACCTCGACCCCGCGAGCCGCGCCGAGATCCTCGACGCGCTCGCGCACTACGAGGGCTCGGTCGTGCTCGTCTCGCACGACCCGGGCGCCGTCGAGGCGCTGAACCCCGAGCGCGTGCTCATCATGCCCGACGGCACCGAAGACCACTGGAGCCGCGAGTACCAGGAGCTCATCGAGCTCGCGTGAGGTCGAGCGTGCTCGGCTCCGCTACCGCCGGTCGAGCACGCCGTCTTCGAGGTCGGCGTCGGCGTCGCGCCGCTTCGTCTTCGGCTTCCGGGCCGCGCGAGTCGCGGCATCCGTCGAGCCGGATGTCTCGGCGAGCGCCTTGCGTTCCTGGTTCGCCGCCCACGCGAGGCCGACGAAGCCCATGAGGGCGAAGACGTACCACTGCAGCGCGTACGAGAGGTGCGGTCCTTCGTCGCGTTCGGGGCGCGCGGCCGCCAGCGGCGGTTCGTCGGCGTCGGCCCCGCGCTGCACGAGCACCCCGTAGGCGGCCGTGTAGCTCGGTTCGCCGACCCGTTCGGAGAGCTCCTCGAGGTCGATCGTCGCGAACTCGTGGCCCGTCGACGTGCGGCCGTCGATGCGCCCTTCACCGGCCTTCAGTCGCGCTTCCGCCTCGACGTGGCCGCTCGGCGGCGGTGGCACCTCGCTCGGCCGGCCCTCGGAGTTCTGCGCGATCCACCCGCGATCGACCATGAACACGGTGCCGTCGTCGAGTCGGAAGGGCGTGATGACCTGGAAGCCCGAACTGCCCTCGAACGGCCTGTTGCGCACGACGATCTCCTGATCGGTCAGGTACTCGCCCGAGAGGGCGACCACCTGCCAGCGCTGGTCGATGTCGAAGGCGTCGGGGTCGGGCAGCGCCTCGGCGACCGGCACCGCCGCCGCGTCGTAGTTCGCGTCGATGCGCGCGACTTCGGCCAGCGCCTCGGTGCGCCGGTTGAACTGCCAGGAGCCGAGCGCCGAGCAGACGATCGCGAAGACGACCGTGAGCAGCAGGTAACCCGCCCATCGTCGATGCAACAGGAATCGCCAGTCGTTCACTCGTCGTCTCCGTCTGCGGCGTCGGGCCGCGGCTCATGGATGTCTGCGAACGCGGCGACCACGACCGGGAACGACCGCGCCTCGAGGAAGCCCCGCAGGTAGTCGACGTGCTCGTCGCACGCGAGCCAGGTCTTGCTGCGGTCGCCCGTGTGGATGCGCGGGTTGCGCCAGTCGATGCGCCAGGTCGCGGACTCCCGGCATTGCGCGCGCGAGCAGGTGCCGTGGTCGGGCGACGCGCCCAGTCCACCGATCATGCTGCGCCGCGTTCGTCGTTGCGGGTCGCATCGTCGTTCGGCGGCGCCGCGTTCGTCGAACCCCCGGTGCCGGCCGTCGGCGGGGCAGCCGGCGGTGGAGTGCGTCGCAGGAGCCCGCCCGGGCGGAGCACTGCGCGCTGCCGGCCGGAGCCCTGGACGTTCGCGAGCACGACTGCGAAGTACGGGAGGAAGATCGCTCCCGCCGCGAACACCGCGAGCCACCAGCCCCGCGCGAAGAGCAGGCCGATGACGCAGAGCACGCGGATCGACATCGCGATCGTGTACTTGATCATGCGCGCCCGCCGCTCCGCTTCGGGCGAGGGGGGCAGCGTGGTGATCGACTGCTGCTGCTTCATGGTGGTCGCCGTGGTCCTGCGGCACTCCTCTTGCTTCAAGCCTACGTCCGCGAGCGGGTGGCGGATGCCTCGAATGCACGAGCCTCTAAGCTGAAACGGGCCGATCAGCCCGACGCCAGAAGGAGAAGTACGCATGACGACGAGCCGCACCGTTCTCGTGACCGGTGGCAACCGGGGCATCGGGTTCGCGATCGCCCGCGAGTTCATCGCCCAGGGCCACCGCGTGGCCGTGACCGCCCGTTCGGGCGAAGGGCCCGAGGGCTCGCTGACCGTTCGAGCCGACGTCACCGACGCGGCATCCGTCGACGCGGCCTTCACCGAGATCGAAGCGACCCTCGGACCGGTCGAGGTGGTCGTCGCGAACGCCGGCATCACACGCGACACGCTGCTGCTCCGCATGAGCGAAGACGACTTCACGAGCGTCATCGACACCAACCTGACGGGCGCCTTCCGCGTCGTCAAGCGGGCCTCGAAGGGCATGCTGAAGGCGCGGTTCGGCCGGGTCGTGCTCATCTCGAGCGTCGTCGGCCTGTTCGGGTCGGCCGGCCAGGTCAACTACTCGGCGTCGAAGGCGGGGCTCGTCGGCATGGCCCGTTCGCTGACCCGCGAGCTCGGTGGGCGGGGCATCACGGCCAACGTCGTCGCCCCCGGTTTCATCGAGACCGATATGACCGGTGAACTGCCCGAGGCGCAGCAGGCCGAGTACAAGAAGAACATTCCGCTCGGCCGTTTCGCGGCGCCCGAAGAGGTCGCGAAGGTCGTGACGTGGCTCGCGGGCGATGACGCCGGATACATCTCGGGCGCCGTCATCCCCGTCGACGGCGGACTCGGCATGGGGCACTAGTCGGCGCCGCTCCGCGCGACGCCCGCGATTGACCTCCCCGAGCGACCGAGGGCAGACTGGGGCTCACTCGGGGCGAGGGGGAGCCATGTCGGAGCAGGGCGAACAGCCGCAATCATCCGGGCCGCCGCAGGCCGCCGGACCGCAACGAGCGGCGAAGCCCGACCGGGGGTGGATCTGGATCGTCGTCGTGATCGCCGTCGTCCTCGGGCTGATCGCCGGCTTCCTGGGCGGGCTGCTCGGGCGGAACCTGGTGGCGACTCCGGCGCCGTCCGCGGCGCCCGAAGCGTCCACGTCCGCCTCGGTCGCCGACGGCAGCGTCTGCGACGCCACGCGGGTCTCGAGCGACGTGCTTCCCGCCGTCGTGACGATCTCCGCACGCAGCGGTTCGGGCGGCGGCGTCGGGACGGGTGAGATCATCCGCGACGACGGGTACATCGTCACCAACAACCACGTGATCGCGGTCGCCGCGGAGGGCGGCGAGATCGCGGTGCTCTACAGCAGCGGTGAGACCGCGCCCGCGACGCTCGTCGGTCGGGACCCGAGAGCCGACATCGCGGTGCTGAAGGTCGAGCACCCGACCGCACTGCCGACGATCGAGGTCGGCAGTTCGGCGAACGTCGTCGTGGGGCAGCCGGTCGTCGCACTCGGTGCTCCGCTCGGACTCTCTGGATCGGTGACCGCCGGCATCGTCAGCGCGCTCGGGCGCGACGTGACGGTGCCGAGCGACGGCGATGCGACGACCGTCCTCACCGGCGCGATCCAGACGGATGCCGCCATCAACCCCGGCAACTCTGGCGGCCCGCTCGTCGACTGCGACGGCCGGCTGATCGGCATCAACACGGCGATCGCCACGGTGCCGAACGCCGCAGGCGAGGCCGGCGGCGGAAGCGTCGGCATCGGCTTCGCCGTTCCCGTGGACCGGGCCATGTCGATCGTGGACCAGCTCATCTCGACCGGCAGCGCGAGCTACCCGTACTTCGGAGTCTCGGTCGTCGCGATCCCCGAGAACGCCGCCGCCGACTTCGGCGTGGAAGGCGGCCTGTACGTGGCGTCGGTCGTCGCCGGCGGCCCGGCCGACGAGGCGGGCATCACCGCGGGCGACATCATCCTCACGGTGAACGGCGAACCCGCCGTCAGCCCCGAGGCGTTGACGTCCGTCACGCTCGAGGCGCAGGTCGGCGACGAGGTCGAGATCGGGTACGTCCGCGATGGCGCCCCATCGACGACGACGGTGACCCTGCAGGAAGCGCCGCAGGACTGAGTCGACGCCGGGCCCGCGGGAGGGTCAGAACGCGCTGCCGAGCCAGAGTCCGCCGGCGGCGGCCGTGAGCGAGAACACGAGCATCAGTACCCCACTGATGAACGACGCGGCGAATCGACGCTGGCGGATGAGTTGCACGGTCTCATAGCTCGCCGTGCTGAAGGTCGTGTAGCCGCCGAGGAACCCGGTTCCGAGCACGAGCGCGAGTTCGGGGGGCATCAGGTTCGAGAGGGTTGCGCCGATGATGACGCCGAGCGCGAAGGAACCCGAGACGTTGATGACCGTGGTGGCCCACGGGAACCCGGTGCGAACTCGCGATCGGATCACGCCGTCGAGGACGAAGCGCACGCCGGCACCGAGCCCGCCGCCGACGACGACGAGGAGGAAGATCGGAAGGGTCATGACGGCTCGCCGCCCCGAGCGCTGTCTCGTCGGTCTCCGCCGAGTCCGATCCCGACGACGATGCCCGCCCAGGTGGCGAGTCCGCCGACCAGCAGGGTGCCGAGGGCGTAGAGCGTCGACGCTCCGACCGCGCCGTTCACCGCGAGCACGACGGTGTCGTTCGCGAGCGCGCTGTAGGTCGTGAACCCGCCGCAGAACCCGGTGCCGAGGAGGAGGCGGAGCCGCACGGCCGACGCATCCGCGGCGCCCCGGTGCGCGAGTGCCGAATACAGGCAGCCGAGCACGAACGCCCCGACGATGTTGACGATCGCGATGGCGATCGGCACCCCCGCGACCGTGGGGATCGCGAGGGAGAGCCCGGCCCGGGCCGCAGAGCCCGCCATGCCGCCGATCACGACGAGTGCGATGGCGCTCCACCGGAGGTGGGGCGGCCGTGCATCCGTCACGAGTCGGTTCCGTGGTCGGGCTCGGACGCGTTCCGCTGCGCTGCGGGAACGATGACGACGGGCCGCGGTTGGCGGTGCGCCAGTTGCGCGCCGACCGAACGGCTGAAGAGCTCGCGCAGGCTCCCGCCGAGTGAGCGATCGTGGGCGCCCACGACGATCATGGCGGCATCGAGCGTGTCGGCGAGGTGTCCGAGGGCACCGGCGACGTCTCCGGCGAGCGCGAGCGTGCGCCAGGGCGCCGTCGTCGTCGCGAGGAGACCGCGCAGGGAGCGCGCCAGTGCCTCGTCGAACTCCGTCTCGTGGTCATCGGCGAAGTCCGGATCGATCGAGGCGCTCTCGACCGATCCGTCGCCGGCCTCGTCGACCGGATAGCGCGCGGGGTTCACGTATGCGCACACCAACTCGGCCCCGAACCGGGTCGCGAAGACCGCGGCCTGCTGCACCACTCGGGCCGGCTGACCGGGTACGACGCCGACGATCACCGGCTGCGACGAGCGCGCACCCCCGACCTCAGCCATGCCGCGATGCTACGCCGCGCCGCGGGCGAGGGCCAACGGGCGACACCGGGGGCTCACCCGCGGAGGCCGAGCACGGTGAGCACGGGTGACAGGTCGGGACGGTCGATCACGAGGTCGGCCTGCGCCCGCACGATCGGCTTCGCGCAGAAGGCGATGCCGAGTGCGGCTCGGCCGAGCATCTGCAGGTCGTTCGCGCCGTCGCCGACGGCGACCGTGCGAGCGAGGGGGATGCCGCCGGCATCCGCCCACTCGGCGAGCGCGACGGCCTTCGCGGCAGCATCGATGATCGGGCCGTCGACTCGGCCCGTGAGTCGGCCGCCTGCGACCTCGAGCCGGTTCGCCCGGCAGAAGTCGAGCCCGAGGCGCTCGGCGAGCGGGTCGAGCAGTTCGTGGAAGCCGCCCGACACCACGCCGACGCGCCCACCGGCCGCGTGCACGCCGTCGATGAGCTCCTGCACGCCGGGGGTCGGGGTCATCCGTTCGCGCGCCGCGGCGAGCACTGCGACGTCGAGGCCGGCGAGGGTCGCGACCCGTTCGCGCAGGCTCTCGGCGAAGTCGAGCTCACCGCGCATGGCCCGTTCGGTCACGGCGGCGACGTGTTCGAGCGTGCCCGCGGCGTCGGCGAGCAGCTCGATGGCCTCCTCGCGGATGAGGGTCGAGTCGGCGTCGAGCACGACGAGGGGGCCGCTCGCGCGGCCGACGGTGCCGGTGTTCACGCGGTGGCCCGGACGCGCGAGCCCTTGCCCACGACGGTGATGCCGCTGTCGGTCACGATGAACCCCCGGGCGATGTCTTCGGCCCGGTCGACACCGATGCGCGCCCCCGCCTCGACGATGACCTCCTTGTCGAGGATCGCCCGCTGCACGGTGGCACGCGCGTCGATGCGCGCACGGTCGAAGAGGATCGAATCGGAGACGTACGCGCCCGACCCGACCTTCGCCCATGGCCCGATGACGCTGCGTTCGACGTGCGCGCCCGAGATGACCGAGCCGAGCGAGACGATCGAGTCGATGACGGTGCCGAGGGTGCCTCGGGCGTCTCTGGTGAACTTCGCCGGCGGCGAGTTCAACTGCTGGCTGAAGATCGGCCACTCCCGGTTGTAGAGGTTGAAGACCGGCAGCACCGAGATCAGGTCTTGATGCGCCTCGAAGAACGAGTCGATGGTTCCGACATCGCGCCAGTAGTACCGGTCGCGATCGGTCGACCCCGGCACGTCGTTGCGCTGCAGGTCGTAGACGCCGGCCGAGCCCTGGGCCACGAATGCCGGGATGATGTCGCCGCCCATGTCGTGGCTCGAGTCCGTGCGTTCGCCATCGCGCAGCACGGCGTCGATGAGCGCGTCGGCGTCGAACACGTAGTTGCCCATCGAGGCGAGCACTTCGCCGGGGGAGTCGGGGAGCCCGACCGGATCGGCGGGCTTCTCGAGGAACCGGTGGATCCGGCCTGGGTGCGCGGGGTCGACCTCGATGACGCCGAACTGGTCGGCGAGCCCGATCGGCTGCCGGATCGCGGCGACGGTCGCAGCGGCGCCGGACTCGATGTGCGCGTCGATCATCTGGCTGAAGTCCATGCGATAGACGTGGTCGGCACCGACGACGACGATGATGTCGGGCTGCTCGTCGTAGATGAGGTTCAGGCTCTGCAGGATGGCATCGGCCGAACCCGAGAACCAGCGCTTGCCGAGGCGCTGCTGCGCGGGCACCGAGGCGACGTACGAGTTCAGGAGCCCGCTCATGCGCCAGGTCTGGGACACGTGCCGGTCGAGGCTGTGCGACTTGTACTGCGTGAGCACGACGATCTGCCTGAGCCCCGAATTCAGCAGGTTCGAGAGAGCGAAGTCGATCAATCGGTACTGGCCGCCGAAGGGCACCGCCGGCTTCGCGCGGTCTTCCGTCAGGGGCATGAGTCGCTTGCCCTCGCCGCCGGCGAGGACGATGCCGAATACCTTGCGCGTCGCCATGCCCACAACTGTAGTCAGCGCGAGGCATCCGCGGGCCGTGAAGTCGGGGCGTGACGGATGCCGCTGCGCTACGTTTGCAGCATGCGCGTCGACCTGCTCACCCGCGAGTACCCACCCGAGGTCTACGGCGGTGCCGGTGTGCACGTCGCGGAGCTCGTCCGAGCGCTGCGTTCGAGCATCGACGTGCAGGTGCGGTGCTTCGGCGCCCCGCGCGACGAGCCGGGCACATTCGGGTATCCGACCCCGCCCGAGTTCGCCGCGGCGAACCCGGCGCTCGGCACGATGGGCGTCGACCTGCTCATGGCCGGCGACACCGTCGGCACCGACCTCGTGCATTCGCACACCTGGTACGCGAACTTCGCGGGCTTCACGGCCAAGCGCCTGCACGGAGTGCCGCACGTCGTGACCGCGCACAGCCTCGAGCCGCTGCGACCGTGGAAGGCCGAGCAGCTCGGCGGCGGCTACCGGCTCTCGTCGTGGGTCGAGCGCACCGCCTTCGAAGACGCCGATGCGGTCATCGCGGTGAGCGAGGGCATGCGCCGCGACATCCTTCGTTCGTATCCCTCGATCGACCCGAGCCGGGTCGAGGTCGTCTACAACGGCATCGACCTCGAGGATTGGGCTCCGCACCACGCTCCCGACGTCGTGCGATCGCTCGGCGTCGACCCCGATCGACCGTCGGTGATCTTCGTCGGCCGCATCACGCGGCAGAAGGGGTTGCCCTACCTGCTCAGGGCCGCGCGCCTGCTGCCCGATGACGTGCAGCTCGTGCTGTGCGCCGGCGCGCCCGACACCGAGGACATCATGGCGGAGGTCACGTCGCTCGTCGACGAGTTGCGCACCGAACGCGACGGCGTCGTGTGGATCGATCGGCACCTGCCTCGCGCCGAGCTCTCGGCGCTCCTCACGGCGGCGACGACCTTCGTCTGCCCATCGGTGTACGAGCCCCTCGGCATCGTGAACCTCGAGGCCATGGCCTGCGGCGCTCCCGTGGTCGGCACGGCGACGGGAGGCATCCCCGAGGTGGTCGCCGACGGCGTCACCGGAGTGCTGGTGCCGATCGAGCAGCTCGACGACGGCACCGGCACGCCCGTCGACCCCGATCGATTCGTCGCCGATCTCGCTGCGGCACTCACCGCCGTCGTGAGCGATCCTGCGCGCGCGGCGGAGATGGGCGCTGCCGGGCGGCGCCGCGCCGAGACGGATTTCGGCTGGGCTGCGATCGCCGAACGCACGCTCGAGCTCTACGCGCGAGTCCTCGCCCGGTGACCGCGGTCGACGCGCTCGGCGTGCCGAGCGACCCTCGCGCTGCCGATAGCATGGGACGCATGGCGAGCACGGTTCTGCAGTTCCACGATGTGTCGGTGGTCCGCGATGGCAACACGATCCTCGACTCCGTCGACTGGAGCGTCGCCTCCGACGAACGCTGGGTCATCCTCGGACCGAACGGTGCGGGCAAGACGACGCTGCTGCAGATCGCAGCGGCAGCGATGCACCCCACCTCCGGCAAGGCCGACGTGCTCCAGGAGTCGCTCGGCAAGGTCGACGTGTTCGAACTGCGCCCGATGATCGGCTTCGCGTCGACCGCGATGGCCCGCAAGATCCCGCGCAACGAGACCGTGATCGACGTCGTGCTCACCGCGGCGTACTCGGTCACCGGCCGCTGGAACGAGGAGTACGAGGCGATCGACCTGCGTCGTGCGCAGCGCGTGCTCTCGGAGTGGGGCCTCGAGGGCTTCGCCGACCGCCGCTTCGGCAGCCTCTCCGACGGCGAGCAGAAGCGCGTGCAGATCGCCCGATCGGTCATGACCGACCCCGAACTGCTGCTCCTCGACGAGCCGGCCGCGAGCCTCGACCTCGGTGCTCGCGAAGAGCTCGTCGCGCTGCTCGGCGGCTACGCCGCCTCGTCGGCCTCGCCCGCGATCGTGATGGTCACCCACCACGTCGAGGAGATCCCCGTCGGCTTCACGCACGCCCTGCTGCTGCAGAAGGGCGGCATCGTGACCGCCGGTCCGCTCGCGGAATCGCTGACCGCCGAGAACCTCTCCAAGACGTTCGGCATGACGATCGAGCTCACCGAGACCGACGGGCGATACGCGGCTCGCGCCGTGTGACCTCGCGGCCCTGTCGATTCTGCTAGACTCGATAGCTGGCCCGTGGGCCAACTTTCTTCCCTGCGTGCGCGCAGGCTCCGTATCCACTGTCCGAATGCTTCACCAGCTGAAATCCAAGGAAGTCTCCATGAAGACCGACATCCACCCCGAGTACAACGCGATCGTCTTCCGCGACCTCGCTTCGGGCGCCACGTTCCTCACCCGCTCGACGGCGAAGAGCGACAAGACGATCGAGCTCGACGGTGAGACCTACCCGGTCATCGACGTCGAGATCTCGTCGGAGTCGCACCCGTTCTACACGGGCAAGCAGCGCATCATGGACTCGGCCGGTCGCGTCGAGAAGTTCAACCAGCGCTTCAAGGGCTTCGGCGCGTAAAGCACTGTCGTACCACGAAGGCCCCGCCAGCGGCGGGGCCTTCGTCGTACACGCAGGTGCTGCCGGGCAGTTGTCGGCGTGCTAGCGTCACCGGATGCCGGGACCATCCCACAGCCGGAGACGCGAGTCGACTCCGCTCATCCTGCCGACGGTTTCCGGCAACGGCATCGTGCTCCGCGCGTTCCGCGACGATGACGTCGAGACGGTGCGCGCGGCCTCGCGCGACCCGCTGATTCCCGACCTCACGACGGTTCCGCGCAACGCCGATCGTCGCGGCGCCCTCGCCTACATCGCGCGCCAGCATCGACGCCTGCGCTCGGGTGCGGGCTACTCGTTCGCGATCGCGAGCGTCGACGACCGAGCCATCGGCCAGATCGGGCTCTGGCCCGTGCGCGACGACCCGGGGCGCGCCAGCATCGGCTACTGGATCCTCGAGTCGGCGCGCGGCCACGGCCATGCGTCCGCGGCGCTGCGTGCGCTCAGCGAATGGGCGTGGAGCCTGCCGTCGCTCGAACGCCTCGAACTGTTCGTCGAGCCTTGGAACACCGGCTCATGGAAGGCGGCCGAAGCGGCCGGGTTCGAGCGCGAGGGACTGCTCCGATCGTGGCGGGTGATCCGCTCGGAGCGACGTGACCTGTTGATCTACTCGAGGCTTCGCGAACCGGGGGAGTCGAACGCGGGCTCAGCGCACCGGCCAGACGCCTGACGTCGTGAACTCGGGCTCGCCGTTCTTGCGGCGCCACGCCTGGTAGCTCTCGGCCTGCTCGCGGCTCCAGTCGACCTGCCGGGCGTGCAGCTCGGCGACGGCGGTCGCGGCGAGCTCGGGGAAGGTGCGCGCGATGGCCTGGGCGACACGGCCGGCCGCCACGGCGTCGGCACCGGCGTCGTGGGCGTCGTCGAGCACGACGCCGTAGTGCTCGGCGGTCGCGGAGAGCGTGCGCTTGCCGCGGCGGTACTTGTCGACGGCCTTGTCGATGACGAGCGGGTCGATCACGGCACCGGGCGCGGGCAGGGGAGCGATGCCGTAGCGGGCGGCCTCGCGGTCGAGGATCGTGAGGTCGTACGCGGCGTTGTACGCCACGATCGGCAGCCCGCGCGCAGCGGCATCCGTCAGCGCGCCGACGATCTCGGCGACCGCGACCGGGGCCTGCTGGCCCTCGAGGCGGGCGCGCTCGGTGCTGACACCGTGGATGAGCGTCGCCGCGGTGGGGATCTCGACCCCCGGGTCGACGAGCCACTCGCGCTGCTCGAGCACCTCGCCCGAGGCGCCGATGACGCCGACGTGGGCGGTCACGATGCGACACGTGTCGACGTCGATTCCCGTCGTCTCGAGGTCGAAGACGGTGAGCGTGTCGGCCCAGTGGCCACCCAGAAGATCCATGCCGTCAGGCTATGTTCGGCCACCGTCATCGAGTCTCTGCGGGGGCGCGTGTCGGCGGCATCCACAGGAATCCGGCTCTCCACAGCGATCAGCGGGCACCCCGAGTCGAACCATAGAATGGCAGGGATGATCCCCTCTCCCTACGCCGAGCAGCTCGCTCGTATCCCCGTGCGAGCGCACCGCGTCGACGTCGACGGCACCGAGACGGCGTGGTGGGAGTACGGCGAATCGGATGCCCCCGTGCTGGTGCTCGTGCACGGCTTCCGCGGCGACCACCACGGCCTCGAACCCGTCGTCGCCCAGTTGCCCGGCTACCGCATCATCTCGCCCGACCTCCCGGGGTTCGGCGAATCGGCGACCTTCTCGGGTCGCCCGCACGACATCGAGGCCTACGCCGCCTGGCTCGGCGCATTCATCGACGCCGTCGGCATCACCGGCCCCTACGCCCTGCTCGGCCACTCGTTCGGGTCGATCGTCTCGTCGGCCGCGGTCGCGGGCGGCCTCTCGCCCGAGCGCCTCGTACTCGTCAACCCGATCGGCGCCCCGGCCCTCGAAGGCCCGCGCGGCGTCATGACGCGCCTCGCGGTCCTCTACTACCGCACCGCTGCGGCACTGCCCGAACGCGCCGGCTTCGCGCTGCTGCGCAACGGCGCCGTCGTGCGCGTCATGAGCGTCACGATGGCCAAGACCCGGTCGAAGTCGCTCCGCCGCTTCATCCACGACCAGCACGACCAGTACTTCTCGGCGTTCGGCGACCGCGACGCCGTGCTCGAGGCGTTCCAGGCGTCCGTCAGCAACGACGTGAGCCAGTTCGCCGCCGACATCCCGGTGCCGACGCTCCTCGTCGCCGCCGAGCGCGACGATGTCACGCCGCTCTCGGCGCAGCACCGACTCGTCACGCTCTTCCCCGATGCCACGCTCGAGGTCATCCCCGAGGTGGGCCACTTGATCCACTACGAGACGCCCGGCGATGCCGCGTCGCGCATCCTGACGTTCCTCGGCGCCGGGGCGCGCGCGTGAGGATCGTCGTCGACTGCCGCTACACCCGCATCGGGCAGCACGACGGCATCAGCCGGTTCACGGCGGGCATCGTGACCGAGCTCGGCAAGCGGCATCCGCTCACCATGCTCGTGAGCGACCACCGTCAGCTCGACATGCTGCCCGAACTGCCGTGGCAGCTCGTGAGCTCGCCGACGAGCGTCCGCGAACCGCTCGTCGCCCTGCAGGTCAAGAAGCTGCGGCCCGATGTCGTCTTCACGCCGATGCAGACGATGGGCTCGTGGGGGCGCGACTACAAGCTGCTGCTGACCCTGCACGACCTGATCTACTACGAGAACCGCACGCCCCCGCGCGACCTGCCGGCTCCCGTGCGGCTGCTCTGGCGGCTCTACCACCTCGCGTGGTGGCCGCAGCGCATGCTGTTGAACCGGGCCGACCAGGTGGTCACGGTCTCCGAGACCACGGCGGGGCTCATCCACGAGCACCACCTCACCGACCGGCCCGTCACCGTCGTGCCGAACGCGGCCGACGACCTCGGCGCGCCGGCGCTGCCGCGCACCCGCCCCGAGGGGCACCGGCTCGTCTACATGGGCTCGTACATGCCGTACAAGAACGTCGACACGCTCGTGCGCGCCGTCGCGGCCCTGCCCGACCACGAGCTGCACCTGCTCAGCCGCATCAGCGACGCCGAACGGTCGCGCCTGACGCGCCTGGCTCCGCAGGCTCGACTCGTCTTCCACGACGGCGTGACCGATTCCGCGTACGCCGAGCTGCTCTCGAACGCGACCGCGCTCGTGCACGCGTCGAAGGCCGAGGGCTTCGGCATCCCGCTCGTCGAGTCGATGCGACTCGGCACGCCCGTGGTCGTCAGCGACATCCCGATCTTCCGCGAGATCGGCGGCGACGCCGCCGTCTACTTCGACCCCGAGAACCCCGAATCGCTCGTGGCTGCGCTGTGGTCGCTCGAACGCGCAGGGGAGTGGGAACGGCGTTCAGAGGCCTCCGTCGGCGTCGCGGCCCGCTACAACTGGGCGGCGTCGGCCGAACGCCTGCTCGCGCTCATGCAGTCGACGGTCGTCGGCAACGGGCGTCGCCGTCGTCGCCGCGTCGGCTGAGACCCGGCTACGCGTCGGTGCCAGTGAGCGCCTCGGGTTCGACGAGCGCCAGTTCGCCCGCCTCGAAGCGCACGAGATGCACCGAGCCGTTGCCGACCACGTAGCCGGCGCCCGGCAGCGTCCATTCGCTGAGGTGCAGCATGAGCGAGTGGATCACGCCGCCGTGGGAGACGACGACGACCGAGCCGCCCGGGTGCGCCGCGGCGATGTCGGCGAGCGCCGCGGTCGCTCGTGCGATCACGGCCGAGCGCGGTTCGAGGCCCTCGATGGTCGCCGCCTGCGCCTCCACGGCCGCGCGGCCCGCGTGGTCGAGTCCTTCGAGCACGCCGTGGGCGCGCTCGGCCAGATCGGCGAGCAGTGCGGGCTCGGGCAGTTCGAGCGTGCGAGCGATGATCTGCGCGGTCTCCGCCGCGCGTGAGAGCGGCGTGCCGTAGACGGCGTCCCACTGCTCGCCCGCGAGTCGCTCGCCGGTCTGCGCGGCCTGTCGTCGCCCGGTGTCGTTCAGCGGGATGTCGGTGGTGCCCTGGATGCGTCGCTGGCGGTTCCACTCGGTCTCACCGTGACGCACGAGGGCGATGAGCACCGAGTCGGTGCGGGCGTCGGTCGCGGCATCCGTCATTGCAGAACTCTCGCAGAAAAGCGGAGTGGTCACGAATCGAGCGCCGCGGCGATCGCGACGAGGGTCTCGCTCGCCCCCGCCTCGACCTTGACGGCGGCGCGGCCGTCGCCCTTGGTGACGCCGCGGTTGATGATCACGATCGGGAGGCGCTTGCGCCGGGCCTGCTCGATGAGGCGCATGCCCGAGTTCACGACGAGCGAGGAGCCGGCGACGAGCAGCACGTCGGCGCCCTGCACGAGGGAGGCTGCGGCCTGGAACCGGTCGGCGGGCACGAACTCGCCGAAGAAGACCACATCGGGCTTCAGGATGCCGCCGCACACGGTGCACGCCGGAATCACCATCGCGTCGACGTCGTCGACCTCGACGTCGCCGTCGGGGGCCGGGCGGATCGCGGTCGCGAGGTCGATCTCGGGATTCAGCGCCTCGAGCCGTGCGGCCATGGCCTGACGGGCGTAGTGCTGGCCGCACGTGAGGCACAGCACCCGGTCCATGCTGCCGTGCAGCTCGATGACGTGCCGGTTCCCCGCGCGGCGGTGCAGGCCGTCGACG
The DNA here is from genome assembly GCF_042673425.1 of Agromyces sp. NPDC056965. Lineage (NCBI taxonomy): Bacteria > Bacillati > Actinomycetota > Actinomycetes > Micrococcales > Microbacteriaceae > Agromyces > Agromyces sp. NPDC056965. Next base: position 25,095 of record NZ_JBHURI010000003.1, read on the forward strand.
TTCTGCGTGATCACGCCGCTGGCGACACCGCGCGCCTCGAGGTCGGCGAGGGCGAGGTGGCCGCGATTCGGCACTGCGCTGCTGAAGCTGCGCCAGCCGAGGTGGCTGCCCGCCCAGTAGCGCTTGCGGGCCCGTTCGGAGGCCAGGAACGTCTGCACCGTCATGGGCGTGCGCACGGGAGCGCCCTCGCCGCGATAGTCGGGGATGCCGGAATCGGTGCTGACGCCCGCCCCGGTGAGCACCGCGACGCGCGCGCCGCGGAGCAGTTCGATCGCCTCGGCGAAATGCGCCTCGGCGGCGACCGGTGCCTCGATTCCAGTGCTCACGCGACTCTCCCTTCGGCGATGACCCCGAGTCTAGACGCGTCCGTTTTCCGGAATGTTTCGTGCACTGGCAGGCTGGAGGGTGAGGAGACCCATGCACATCGAACGAGTCCGCGACGCGGCATCCGATGCGGTGGCCGATTACGCCCGGCTCACCGACGTCGCGCTGCGCAGCGCCCACGAGCCCGAACAGGGTCTCTACATCGCCGAGTCCGCGAAGGTGATCCGCAGGGCGATCGCCGCGGGCCACCGACCCCGCTCGGTGCTCATGGAGGAGAAATGGCTCGCGGGCCTCGAACCGGTGCTCGCGCCGTTCGACATCCCCGTGCACCTCGCCGACCCCGACCAGCTCGAGGCGATCACCGGGTACCGCGTGCATCGCGGCGCCCTCGCTGCGTTCGAACGCCCCGTGCTCGTCGACCCCGCCGAGCTCCTCGCCGATGCCCGCCGCGTCGTCGTGCTCGAGGACATCGTCGACCACACGAACGTCGGGGCGATCTTCCGCAGCGTCGCAGCCCTGGGCGCCGATGCGGTCCTCGTGAGCCCGCGCTGCGCAGACCCGCTCTATCGGCGGAGCGTGCGCGTGAGCATGGGCACCGTGTTCCAGGTGCCGTGGACCCGCCTGCCCGAGTGGCCCGAGGCCGCCGACCTGCTGCACGCCGCCGGCTTCACGATCGCGGCCCTCGCCCTGGCCGACGACGCGGTCTCGCTGCCCGAGCTCGCCGCCGATGCGCCAGAGCGTCTCGCGCTCGTCTTCGGCGCCGAGGGCGACGGGCTCAGCCGCACCGCGCTCGCGGCCTCGGATTCGGTCGTGACGATCCCGATGCGGCACGGCGTCGACTCCCTGAACGTCGCTGCGGCCGCCGCCGTCGTGCTCTACGCGGTCGCGCTGCCCGAGGTGGCACCGTGACGGGCATCGAGGCGGAAGAGTCGAAGGCGGCGAAGGCGCGGGTGTACCGCCGGCGCCGCATCGTCGTGTTCAGCGCCCTCGCGGTCGTCGTCGCGCTCGTCACGACGGGTGGCGTCTACACGGCCAACACGCTGGGCGCGGCCGTGCCCGCCGCCGCCCCGCAGATCACCGACCCCGAGCCCGTCGCCGCCGCCGCGCAGCCGATCGCATTGCCGGGGTTCGGCAGCTACGCCGTCGGGGCGGTCGGGTTCGACGGACTCGTGGCCGCGGGCAACGAGTCGACGCCGATGGCGATGGCGAGCATCACGAAGGTCATCACCGCGCTCACGGTGCTCGCCGAGCACCCGATCGCAGCCGGTGAGAGCGGCCCCGACATCGAGTACACCGATGCCGACGTCGACATCTACTGGGACATGGTCGCCCAGAACGGCTCGGTCGCCCCCGTCGAAGCGGGCGCGACCTTGAGCCTCAAGGAGAGCCTCGAGGCGCTCCTGATCCCGTCGGGCAACAACTACGGCATCTCGATCGCCAACTGGGCCTTCGGCTCCGAGCAGGCGCTCGTCGAGAAGGCCAACGCGTGGCTCGCCGCCAACGGCCTCGCGAACACGCACGTCGTCGACTCGAGCGGCATCTCCGACGACAACGTCGGCACCGCGACCGACATGGTGCTCCTCGGCGAGATCGCGCTGCGCGACCCCACGATCGCGGCCATCGTCGCGTCGAAGAGCGTCGAGATCCCCGAGATCGGCACCCTCGAGAACTCGAACAAGCTGCTCGGCACGCACGGTGTCGACGGCATGAAGACGGGCACGACCGACGACGCCGCGAACCTGCTCTTCACGGCCGACTACGCCGTGGGAGCCTCGACGGTGACCGTCGTCGGGGTGCTGCTCGGCGGCGAGACCCACTCCGTGCTCGACGAGGCCATCGCGGCGCTGCTCGACTCCGTCGCCCCGGGCTTCCACGAGGTCGCACCGCTCGAGGCGAACCAGGTCTTCGCCGAGTACACGACGCCATGGGGCGAGTCGGCGCGGGCCCGCGCCACCGAGGGCGCCACGCTCGTCGTGTGGAGCGACACGCCCGTCGACGTCGAGGTGCAGGCCGAGCCGGTGACGCTCGCCGAACGGGGCGAACAGGTCGGCACCGCGATCGTGCGCGCCGGCTCGCAGGAGATCAGCGTGCCGCTCGTGCTCGATGCCGCGATCGAGGACCCGGGGGCGTGGTGGCGCCTCTCGAATCCGGGTGCCCTCGACTGACCGACGCCGGCCGAGCCGTCTCGGGACCTATTCGGGCTGCGTGTACGGCGCGGCATCCGGTCGCTTGGCGCTGATGAGATCGCCCGACGACTGGTGGCGGATGCGGCGCACCACCCACGGCACGAGGTACTCGCGCGCCCACGACAGGTCTTCGACGCGCGCCTGACGCCAGGTGCTCGACGGCAGGGGTTCGGGTCGCAGCGGCTCGAGATCGTTCTCGACGTTCAGGGCGTCGAGCACCATGCGCGCGACGGTGTGATGGCCGAGCGAGTTCAGGTGCAGTCGGTCGGGCGCCCACATGCGCTGGTCTTGAATGGCGGTCAGGGCCCACTGGTCGGCGACGATGCAGTCGTACTTCGCGGCGATCGTGCGCAGGTTCTCGTTGTAGATCGCGACCTTGCCGCGGATGCCGCGGAACACGGGGGAGAAGCCCACGTCGACGCCCGTGAAGATGACGATGGTCGCGTGGTCGCGCGAGAGCCGCTCGATCGCGTACTCGAAGCGGGCCGCGATCTCGTCGGGGTCGGTGCGGGGCCGGATCACGTCGTTGCCGCCGGCCGAGATCGTGATGAGGTCGGGTCGCAGCGCGAGGGCGGGCTCGATCTGCTCGTCGATGATCTGCTGTATGAGCTTGCCGCGCACGGCGAGGTTCGCGTACGCGAGGTCCTCGGTGCCCTGCGCCAGCTGTTCGGCGACACGATCGGCCCAGCCGCGGTGTCCGCCGGGGGCGTTCGGCTCGGGATCGCCGATGCCCTCGGTGAAGGAGTCGCCGAGGGCGACGTAGCGCGACCAGGGATGCTGCTGCGAGACCATTCCTCCATCATGCCAACTCGATCCCGGTTCGGGGATGTCAGGTGCCTCCGCTACGCTCGGATCCAGTGAGTACCGCGATCCCTTTCGGCCCCCAACCGGGCACGTCGGCCGCCGAGCACCTCTCACCATCGTTCCCCGAACGCGCCGCGTGGGGCACCGCTTCGAAGCTCCGGGCCTGGCAGGCCGAGGCGCTCGAGCAGTACCTCGCCGAGTTGCCGCGCGACTTCCTCGCCGCTGCGACACCGGGCGCCGGCAAGACGACCTTCGCCCTTCGACTCGCCGCCGAGCTGCGCGCTCGGCGCATCATCGACCGCATCACCGTGGTGGCGCCGACCGATCACCTGAAACGGCAGTGGGCGGATGCCGCGGCGCGCGCCGGGATCCGGCTCGACCCCGACTTCCGCAACGCCCACGGTCGCACCGCCCGCCACTACCACGGGGTCGCCGTCACCTACGCGCAGGTCGCGATGCGACCGGGCCTGCATCGCGAGGTGACGATGTCGGGCAAGACGCTCGTGATCCTCGACGAGGTGCATCACGGCGGCGACACGCTCTCGTGGGGCGATGCGATCCGCGAGGCCTTCGAACGCGCCGAGAAGCGGCTGTCGCTGACCGGCACGCCGTTCCGCTCCGACACCGCTCCCATCCCGTTCGTGGACTACGCTCCCGACGCCCAGGGCGTGCGCCTCTCGCGGTCCGACTACAACTACGGCTACGGGCGCGCCCTCGCCGACGGCGTCGTGCGCCCGGTGCTCTTCATGGTCTACGCCGGCCACATGCGCTGGCGCACCAAGGCCGGCGACGAGATGGAGGCGAAGCTCGGCGAGGACAACACGAAGGACATCACCTCGTCGGCGTGGCGCACGGCGCTCGAACCGAGCGGCGAGTGGATCCCCGCGGTGCTCGCCGCCGCCGACCGGCGCCTCACCGAGGTGCGGCACGGCATCCCCGACGCCGGCGGGCTCGTCATCGCGACCGATCAGACCGTCGCTCGCGCCTACGCGCAGATCCTCGAGCAGATCAGCGGCGAGAAGGTGACGATCGTGCTCTCCGACGAGAAGGAGGCGAGCTCGCGCATCGAGGAGTTCTCGGCGAACACGAGTCGATGGATGGTCGCGGTGCGCATGGTGTCCGAAGGCGTCGACGTGCCGCGGCTCGCGGTCGGCGTGTACGCCACGAGCGCCTCGACGCCGCTCTTCTTCGCCCAGGCCATCGGTCGCTTCGTACGGGCACGGCGGCGCGGCGAGACGGCCTCGGTGTTCCTGCCCAACGTGCCCGGCCTCATGGCACTCGCCTCGCAGCTCGAACTCGAGCGCGACCACGCGCTCGATCGCCGCGGGGGCGACGACGACGATGACGGCCTCGACGACAGCCTCCTCGAATCGGCCAACCGCGAGGAGCGCGCCTCCGAAGAGGAGATGGGGCTCGGCACGTGGGAGGCGCTCGGGTCGGATGCCTCGTTCGACCGCGTGCTGTTCGACGGCACCGAGTTCGGCACCCTCGCCGAGCCCGGCAGCGACGAGGAGTACGACTTCATCGGCATCCCGGGCATCCTCGAGCCCGAGCAGGTCTCCGAGCTGCTCAGGCACCGTCAGGCCCGTCAGGCCCGCCGCGCGGGGGAGCGGCGCAAGCACGCCGTGGCCGTCGAACGCGACGGTGAGGAGGGTTCCGGAGCTTCGGCGGAGCCCGTGGCATTGTTCCGCACGCTCAAGGAGCAGCGGTCGCTGCTGAACAGCATCGTCGGTCTGTACGCGAGGCAGTCGGGGCAATCGCATTCGCTCGTGCATGCCGAGCTGCGACGGGCATGCGGCGGGCCCGAGGTCGCGCAGGCGACCGTGACCCAGCTGCAGTCGCGCATCGAGCTCGTGCGACGACGTCTGTCGGGGCGCTGATGGACGCGACTCGGGGCGCTGTCAGGAGCATGGCGGGCCCTCCCGGCATGATGGCCGAGTGAGGATCAACGGGTTCGCCGACGTCTGCCTTCGCACGCTCATGCTGCTCGGCGCGCAGGCGGGCGAGCGGCTCACGAGTCGCGAGATCTCCGAGCGCATCGGGGTGCCCTACAACCACGTGAGCAAGGCGGTGCTCGAGCTGCGGCGGCGCGGCGCGCTCGACGTCGCCCGCGGTCGCACGGGAGGCGCCAGCATCACCGACGCGGGTCTCTCGCTCAGCGTGGGTGCGCTGCTGCGCTCCCTCGACGGTCATCAGGATCCGGTGGAATGCATCACGAGCGACGGCACGAGCTGCCCGTTGATCGCCGGCTGTCGCCTTCGATCTGCGCTCCGTGTCGCCCGCGAGGCGTTCTACGCGACGCTCGACGAGTTGACGGTCGAGTCGTTGAACTCGACGCCCTCCCACGTGTCGCTGCCGCTTCCCGCGCGCCGTGAAGCATCCGTCGAGGGCTGATTTGCACCCGCTTTTCTACAGGGTGTAGAAAAGACCTTGGAATCTGGCATATCGAATGCCAGATATGAGTTCCGAGGAGAACAATGCTTTCCGAGAAGTCCCGCCCCGTGATCGAAGCGACCCTGCCCGTGATCGGCGAGCGGATCGGCGAGATCACGCCGAAGTTCTACCGCCGCCTGTTCGCCGCGCACCCCGAGCTGCTCGACGGCATGTTCAGCCGTGCGAACCAGGGCAACGGCACGCAGCAGCAGGCGCTCGCGGGCAGCATCGCAGCCTTCGCCGCGCACCTCCTCGCCAACCCCGAGACGCTCCCCGAGGCCGTGCTCTCGCGCATCGCCCACAAGCACGCCGCCCTCGGAATCCCCGAATCGGGCTACCCGATCGTCTACGAGCACCTCTTCGCCGCCATCGCGGAGGACCTCGGCGACGCCGTCACCCCCGAGGTCGCCGAAGCCTGGACCGAGGTCTACTGGCTCATGGCCGACGCCCTCATCAAGATCGAGCGCGGCCTCTACGCGCGGCAGGCGAACGAGGTGATGTGGGCCGACTGGCGCGTCACCGCGAAGGACGCCGCCGGTGCGGGCTCCGTCACCTTCCGCCTCGAGCCCGCCGACGCCACCGCAGTCACCGCGGCCACGCCCGGTCAGTACGTCTCGGTGCGGGTGCGGCTCGCGGACGGGCTCCGCCAAGCGCGCCAGTACTCGCTCTCCGACGCGGTCGAATCGCTGACCGAGCGCGTCTTCACGACCAAGCTCGACGAGAGCGGCGAGGTCTCGCCGTTCCTGCACGGACACGTGAACGTCGGCGACGTCGTGGAGCTCTCGAATCCCTACGGCGACATCGAACTCGACGAGACCGACGCCCCGATCGTGCTCGCGACCGCGGGCATCGGCTGCACGCCGAGCGCATCCATCCTGCGTTCGCTCGCGAATCAGGCGTCGGGCCGTCGGGTGCTCGTGCTGCACGCGGAGCGCAGCGCCGAGAATTGGGCGCTCGAGGCCCAGATGCGCGAAGCCGTCGCCGCGCTTCCGAACGCCGAGCTGCGACTCTGGCTCGAGGAGCCGACCGCCGAGGCGGGCGCGGTCCCCGGCTTCATGAGCCTCGACGGCGTCGATCTGCCGACCGGTGCGAAGCTCTACCTGTGCGGCCCCCTGCCGTTCATGCGGTCGATCCGCTCGCAGGCGATCTCCGCCGGGGTTCCCGCCACCGACATCCACTACGAGGTCTTCGGGCCCGACGTCTGGCTCGCCGCCTAGGCGATCGGCGGGTGACGGGCGTCGGCGGTTCGCACCGCCGGCGCCCGTCCGCATTCACGCCACGTCGATCGAGACGGATGCGGCGGGGCCGCCGCAGCGGAGACGGCCGAGTCGATCGGAGCGGGTCTAGCATGACCGTATGGACCGTCGTTCGCGGGTGCTCGTCGTCGCCATCGTCGTCTCCTTCATCGCGTTCCTCGACGGTGCGGTCATCAATGTCGCGCTCCCCGCGATCGAGGCGGAGCTCGGCGGCGGCCTCGCACTGCAGCAGTGGGCGGTCGACGCCTATCTCCTGACGCTCGGCTCGCTCATCCTGCTCGCCGGGTCGCTGTCCGACTCGTACGGGCGACTGCGGATCATCCGCATCGGGCTCTACGGCTTCGCCGCCACGTCGGTGCTCTGCGCCATGGCGCCCGACGGACTGGTCTTCGTCATCGGCCGAGCGCTGCAGGGCGCGGCCGGCGCCCTCCTGGTGCCGAGTTCGCTCGCGCTCATCATCGCGACGTTCCCCGCCGCAGCGCAGGGCAAGGCGATCGGGCGGTGGACGGCGTGGACCACGGTCGCGTTCCTCGTCGGCCCGTTGCTCGGCGGCGTGCTCGTCGACCTCGTCTCGTGGCGTCTCGTGTTCTGGATCAACCTGCTGCCGATCGCCTTCTCGCTCGTCTTCATGCACGCGCTCGGCCGCGACACCGCGAACCCGGCGAAGGAGCGCATCGACTGGCCCGGGGCGGCGCTCGGCGTCGTCGGGCTCGGCGGCACCGTCTTCGCGCTCATCGAGCAGGGCCGGTTCGGCTGGTCGTCACCGGTGGTCTACGTGCCGCTCGTCGTCGGCCTCGCCGCGCTCGTCGTGTTCGTGTGGTGGGAGCACCGCACACCGCAGCCGATGCTGCCGCTCAGCCTCTTCCGCGCACGCAACTTCGCGGTGGGCAATCTCTCGACGCTCTTCATCTACGCCGCGTTCTCGCTCGGCCCGTTCGCGATCACGATCTTCCTGCAGGAGTACGCGGGCTTCTCGGCGACGCTCGCGGGTCTCGCGACCCTGCCGCCGACGATCATGATCGTCTTCCTCGGCTCCTGGTTCGGCGGCCTCTCGTCGCGATTCGGCCCTCGCATCTTCATGACGCTCGGCCCGCTCACGGTCGCGATCGGCTACCTGCTCACCCTCACGGTCACGACCGAGGTCTCGTACTGGACCCAGCTGCTCCCGGGCATCATCGTGATGGGGCTCGGCATGGCGATGACCGTCGCGCCGCTCACTGCGGCGATCCTCGGCGCGGTCGATCCGGCCCGCGCCGGCATCGGATCGGCGGTCAACAACGCCGTCGCCCGCATCGCCGGTCTCGTCGCGATCGCCTCGATCGGCGTCATCATCGGCACGCAACTCGATGTCACGGGGTTCCACCGCGCCGCGATCGCGACCGCGGCCTTCCTCGTGGTCGGCGGCATCGTGTCGTGGATCGGCATCAGGAATCCCGTGCACGCCGCCGCGACGCCGGCGCCCGAGCCGGCGCGCGACTGAGCCGGGACTCGCTCTGCGCACGCCGGAACGGGAGTCGATCAGCGCGCGTCCACCGGTTCTCGCTCGGGGGAGGCGTCGCCGGTCACGGCATCGTCGAGTCCGCCGAGTTCGGCAGCCTTGTCGAGCGCCGCCATGAGGTCGTCGGTGAGGTCGTCGACGTGCTCGAGGCCGATCGCGAGACGCACGATGCCCGCTCCGGGCTTCGCCTCGCCGGCGACGGGCCGGTGGGTCAGCGATGCCGGGTGCTGCACGAGCGAGTCGACGCCGCCGAGCGACACGGCATGCGTCACGAGCTCGCAGGATTCGGTGAATCTCGCCGCGGCGTCGTATCCGCCGACGAGATCGAGCGCGATGATCGATCCCGGTCCCTCGAGCTGGCGGCCGATGAGCCCCGAGGGGTCCTGGCCGGGCAGTCCGGGGTAGTGCACGCTCGCGACGGCGGGGTGGCTGAGCAGGCGTTCTGCGAGCACGGCCGCCGTCGCCTGCTGCGCGCGGACTCGGAGCGGGAGCGTTCGGAGCCCGCGATGCAGGAGGTAGGCGCCCATCGGATGCAGCAGGCCGCCGGTGAGCGCACGCACCTGTCGCAGCCGTTCGACCCAGACGCCGTCGGCGGCCACGACGCCCCCCATGACATCGCCGTGGCCGCCGAGGTACTTGGTCGCGCTGTGCAGCACGAGGGTCGCGCCGTGCTCGACCGGGCGCTGGAGGACGGGAGTCGCGAAGGTGTTGTCGACGAGCACCGGCACGTCGCCCGCGGCATCCGACACCGCCCGGATGTCGAGGAGTTCGAGCGTCGGGTTCGCGGGTGTCTCGATGACGACGAGGCCCGTGTCGGGGCGGATGGCGCTCGCGATGCCCGACGCATCCGTCCATGTGACCTCGGTGCCGAGCAGGCCGCTCGCGAGCACGTGGTCGGTGCCGCCGTAGAGCGGGCGCACCGCGACGATGTGGGGTCGTCCGGCGGACGCCGTGGCGATGAGGGCGGCGGCGAGTGCCGCCATGCCGCTCGCGAATGCGACGGCGCCCTCGGTGCCCTCGAGTCCGGCGAGGGACTCCTCGAATCGTGCGACCCCGGGCTGCCAGAGGCGCTGGTAGACCGCCGACCGGCCTTCGCCGAGGTCGTGGCCCGTTGCGAGCTCCTCGTAGGAGGCGCCGCCGGTCTCGACGTCGCCGAGCGGGTTCGTGGTGGAGAAGTCGATCACTGGCACATGGGATCCGCTCTCTCGAACGCCCGTCATTCCGCCGTGGACGGCGCGGGTCTCGAGGTGCGACGACGATGTCTGCATGGCTCGAATCAAGCAGAATCTGTGACATTCAGCAAACGAGCGTGAAGGTTCGATGCGATACGATCGAAATCTCGAATGTTCTGCAATTTCGACCCCTGAGGAGACCACCGTGGCGCAGAAGCCGGAACTCGACCGCGTCGACCGGGCACTGCTGCAGGCGCTGTCGACCAACGCCCGCGCCTCGGGTGCCGCCCTCGCCGCCGAGGTCGGGGTCGCCGAGTCCACCGTATCGCTCCGGCTCCGACGACTGCAGAGCCTCGGCACCGTGCGCGGCTACCGCGTCGACGTCGACCTCGCCTCGCTCGGCGTCTCGCTGCAGGCGCTCATCGCGATCCGTCTCGTCAAGCACGACCGCAGCGAGATCGACGCGTTCCGCCAGGCCGTGCCGCACCTGCCCGGCGTGATCGGCGTCTTCCACATGGCCGGCGCCGAGGACTACCTGATCCATGTCGCGGCGCGCGACGCGGAAGAGCTGCGGGAGTTCGTGCTCGCCTACCTGACGGGCCACCCCGCCGTCGCCCACACCGAGACGAACCTGATCTTCGAGCACGCCGACGGCGACGGCTGGAACAAGCTCGTCGGCTGACGGTTCGGCGATCCGAAATCCTGCCAATCCGGGCGATTCCGGCGATCGCGCCGACCCCGCCCGATAGCGTGGCTGAGGCCGTTCGAACGGCCGCATGCGATGGCGCGGGACGAGCTCGGTCGCAGGCAACCCGGCGCCCGCGATGGACGGGAGCACGATGAACGACGTACAGCCGGCGGGCACCTCCGCCGACCGGGCGAGATGGCGGCGCTACCTCGCCGACGAACGGGCGGAAGCCGCCGTCTACCGTGAGCTCGCAGCGCGCCGCGACGGCGAGGAGCGCGACATCCTGCTCGCGCTGGCCGCCGCCGAGGGGCGCCACGAGGCCCACTGGCTCGCGCTGCTCGGCGGCGACGACAACGGCGTGCCCCGTGCCGATGTGCGCACGCGCATGCTCGGAACCCTCGCGCGACGATTCGGGTCGATCTTCGTGCTCGCGCTCGCGCAGCGCGCCGAGGCGCGATCGCCGTACGCGAGCGACCCCGATGCCACCGCCGCCATGGCCGCCGACGAACGCATCCACGGCGAGGTCGTGCGGGGGCTCGCCTCGCGCGGTCGCCGACGTCTCGCCGGCACCTTCCGCGCCGCGGTGTTCGGCGCCAACGACGGACTCGTCTCGAACCTCGCGCTCGTGCTCGGCATCGGTGCCACCGGAGTGCCCGCCGCAGTCGTGCTCTTCACCGGCATCGCGGGCCTGCTCGCCGGCGCTCTGTCGATGGGCGCGGGGGAGTACGTCTCGGTGCGATCGCAGCGCGAGCTGCTGGAGGCATCCGCCCCCGACCCCTCTGCGCGCGAGGCGCTGCCCGACCTCGACATCGGCGCCAACGAGCTCGCACTCGTCTACCGGGCGCGCGGCATGGAGGAGCAGGAGGCCGTCGACCACGCGGCACTCGTCGTCGCGCGCGTGCACGCCGCCGAACAGGTGCAGGCGCCGACCGACGCGTTCAGTGTCGTCGAACACGACGACGAGGCCGTCGGCACCGGCCTCTCCGCCGCGATCTCGAGCTTCTGCTTCTTCGCGTCGGGCGCACTCATCCCCGTGCTGCCGTACCTGTTCGGCTTGACGGGGCTCCCGGCGATCCTGACGGCGACGGTGCTCGTGGGCATCGCCCTGCTCGCGACCGGCGCGATCGTCGGCCTGCTCTCCGGAGCGTCTCCGCTGAAGCGCGCCCTGCGCCAGCTCGGCATCGGCATCGGGGCCGCGGCGGTCACGTACCTCCTCGGCCTCGCCTTCGGCACCACGATCGCCTAGGAGCACCATGACCCGACCCGTCGCACTGCTCACCGGCGCCGGCCGCAGCAACGGCATCGCCTGGGCGATCGCCACCACCCTCGCCGCCGACGGCTGGGACGTCGCGTTCAGCCACTTCGGCGACTACGACCGACGGATGCCGCTGGGCGGCGACCCCGATCGAGATCCAGCGGCCCTCGCCGCCGAACTCCGTGCGCTCGGAGCCCGCACGATCGCCCTCGACGCCGACCTCGCCGACCCGTCGGTGCCGGGCAGGCTCGTGGCCGAGGCATCCGCTGAGCTCGGACCGATCAGCGCGCTCGTGCTCTCGCATGCCGAGAGCGTCGACTCCGGCATCCTCGACACGACGATCGAGAGCTTCGATCGGCACTTCGCGGTCAACACGCGTGCGTCGTGGCTGCTGCTGCAGGCCTTCGCCGCGCAGGTGCCGGCAGCGGGCGGCAGGGTCGTCGCGCTCACGAGCGACCACGTCGTCGGCAACGTGCCCTACGGGGCGAGCAAGGGCGCACTCGACCGCATCGTCATCGCGGCGGCCCGCGAGCTCGCGCCGCTCGCCATCACCGCGAACCTCGTGAACCCGGGGCCGGTCGACACCGGCTGGATGGACGACGAGACCCGCGCGGTGCTCACCGCGGCGCAGCCGAGCGGCAGGCTCGGCACGCCAGACGACGCCGCCCGCCTCGTGCGCTTCCTCGTCTCCGACGAGGCCCGCTGGGTCACGGGCCAGCTGATCATGAGCGACGGCGGCTTCTCGATCTGATCCGTGCCGGCCATCTGATCAGTGCCGGCCGTCTGATCCGTGCCGACGGACTGATCCGTGCACGACCGATCGGGCCGCACCGTTTCGTCAGCCGGCGGGTGCGGTCACGAAGTCGATGAGCTCCTCGACCCGGCCGAGCAGTGCGGGTTCGAGGTCGCCGTAGCCGCGCACCCGGCCGAGGATGTGCTGCCACGCACGTGCGATGTCGGCCTGCTCCTCGTGCGGCCAGCCGAACGCGTCGCACACGCCGTGCTTCCACTCGATGCCCCGCGGAATGACGGGCCACGCCTCCTTGCCGAGGCGCGCCGGCTTCACGCCCTGCCAGATGTCGATGAACGGATGGCCGACGACGAGCACGTTCGCCCCGTGCGGGCCGCGCATGACGGCGTCGGCGATGCGCTGCTCCTTCGAGCCGGGCACGAGGTGGTCGACGAGCACGCCGGCCTTGCGGCCGGGGCCCGGGCGGAACTCGGCGAGCACGTCGGCCAGCACGTCGACACCCTCGAGGTACTCGACGACGACTCCCTCGATGCGGAGGTCGGAGCCCCAGACCTTCTCGACCAGCTCGGCGTCGTGGCGCCCCTCGACGAAGATGCGGCTCGGCAGGGCGACGCGCGCGGGTGCGGACTCCACGGCGAACGAGCCCGAGGCCGTGCGCAGTCTGCCTGCCGGCGCCTTGGGCTTCGGCGCGACGAGCTGCACCGCCTCGCCGTCGACGAGGAAGCCGTGGCCGAGCGGGAACATGCGCTTGGCGCCGAAGCGGTCCTCGAGCACGACGATGTTCTTCTCGATGCCGATCACGGCGCCGCAGAACCCGTTGCCTGCGAGCTCGACGACGAGGTCGCGTTCGGCCTCGACCGTCGGGATCACCGTGCGCCCGCGCGCCTTCCAGTCACCGGCGAGCACGTCGCCGCCGTACCGGTCGGTCGGGTCGTTGCGGAAGGAGTCGGGAGGCGTCGCGGGCACCGATCGAGGCTAACGGAAGTCGCGTGATCGGTGCGGCGCCGACACGGTGAGGGGCTCGAATCGATCGGCGACGAGATTGGTGACGCCCTCCTGCGAGCGCTCGAGCATGCCGCGCACGATCATCGCCGGCGCCTCGCGGGCGATGCGGCGGTAGCGGTTCCACACCCCGACGCCCGCGATGACGTTCAACGTGCCCGACTCGTCTTCGAGGTTCAGGAAGGTGATGCCGCTCGCCGTCGCCGGTCGCTGCCGGTGCGTGACGACCCCACCCACCTCGATGCGCCGGCCCGACTCCGCCTGCTGCAGCAGGTCGATGCGGACGACCCCGCGCTCGTCGAGCCGCTCGCGCACGTGCCGGATGGGGTGGTCGTCGGGCGAGATGCCCGTCGCCCAGAGATCGTAGACGACCTGCTCGGCCGGGCTCAGCATCGGCAGCAGCGGCGGCTGCACGACGACCACGGAGCCGGCAAGGTACTCCTCGCGGTCGAGGGCGGCTTCGCCCGCCATCCAGAGCGCCTCGCGCCGCTCGAGCCCGAAGCCGTCGAACGCGCCCGCCGCGGCGAGCGCCTCGAGCTGCGTGGCATCGAGTGCTCCTCGCCGCGACACGTCGGCCATGTCCCGGTACGGTCCGCGGGCCTCGCGTTCGGCGACGAGCCGCTCGGCGACGGCCTTGCCGATCGAGGAGACGTCGGCGAGGCCGAGTCGCACCGCGAACGCGCCGTCGCGCCGGTGCTCGGCCCCGCGGTCGGGTTCCCGGCGATCGAACTTCCCGACCGGAGCCTGCACGGGCTCGGCGCACGCGTCGAGACCGGTGGGCGCGCGGCATCCGTCGCCGAGGCCTGCGCCTGCAGCCGCGCCGTCTGCGGCCTCGAGCCCCGCGTGCACCCCCGACCGCAGGATGTCGGGGCGCAGCACCTCCACCCCGTGGCGGCGTGCGTCGGCGGTGAGCGTCTGCGGCGAATAGAAGCCCATCGGCTGGGCGCGGAGCAGCGCCGCGAGGAATGCGGCCGGGTAGTGCAGCTTCAGCCACGAGCTCGCGTAGACGAGCAGCCCGAAGCTCAGCGCGTGGCTCTCGGCGAAGCCGAAGTTCGCGAAGGCCTCGATCTTCTCGTAGATCGAGTCGGCGACGTCACCCTCGATGCCGTTCTCGGCCATGCCGGCGTAGAGCTTCGCCTTCAGTCGCTCGATCTTCTCGACCCCGCGCTTGGAGCCCATCGCCCGCCTGAGCAGGTCGGCGTCGGCGGCGCTGCAGTTGCCCACCGCGACCGCCATCTGCATGAGCTGTTCCTGGAAGAGCGGCACGCCCAGCGTGCGTTCGAGCACGGGTTCGAGCTTCGGGTGCAGGTAGCTGACGGCCTCTTCGCCGGTGCGCCGCCGGATGTACGGATGCACCGCACCGCCCTGCACCGGACCGGGGCGGATGAGCGCGATCTCGACGACGAGGTCGTAGAAGCATCGGGGCTTCAGACGGGGGAGCGTGCCCATCTGCGCCCGGCTCTCGACCTGGAACACGCCGATCGAGTCGGCGCGGCAGAGCATGTCGTAGACCGCCCCCTCTTCCTTCGGCAGGCTCGCGAGCTCCCACACCTCACCCGTCGACTCCCGAACGAGGTCGAAGGTGTACTGCAGCGCCGCGAGCATGCCGAGGCCGAGCAGGTCGAACTTGACCAGGCCCATCCACGCGCAGTCGTCCTTGTCCCACTGCACCACGGTGCGATTCTCTTTGCGGGCGTGCTCGATCGGCACGACCTCGCCGACGGGGCGGTCGGTGAGCACCATGCCGCCCGAGTGGATGCCGAGGTGGCGCGGGAAGGTGAGCACCTGCCCGGCGAGGTCGACGACCGAGTCGGGGATGTCGTGGTCGTCGGTCTCGACCACGGCGCCCCAGCGCTCGACCTGGCGCGACCATGCATCCTGCTGGCCCGTGGAGTACCCGAGCGCCTTCGCCATGTCGCGCACCGCGGCCTTCGGCCGGTAGCTGATGACGTTCGCCACCTGCGCCGCGTTCTGCCGGCCGTACTTCGCGTAGACGTACTGGATGATCTCCTCGCGACGGTCGGAGTCGAAGTCGACGTCGATGTCGGGCTCCTCGTCGCGGAGCGCGGAGAGGAACCGCTCGAAGGGCAGTCGGTATCCGATCGAGTCGACCGCGGTGATGCGCAGGGCGTAGCAGACCGCCGAGTTGGCGGCCGAGCCGCGACCCTGGCAGAGGATGCCGCGGCGACGTGCCTCGGCCACGATGTCGTGCACGATGAGGAAGTAGCCCGAGAAGTCCTTCAGTTCGATGACGTCGAGCTCTCGTTCGAGTCGCTCGCGCACGTGCTGCGGCACGCCGGGGTAGAGCTCTTCGGCTCCGCGCCAGACGAGCACCCGCAGCCAGCTCATGGGCGTGTGTCCCGCCGGCACCTCTTGCTTCGGCAGCTTCGGGCGGGCGCTGCGCAGGGTGAAGGCCAGCTCGTCCGAGAGCGTCACCGAGCGCGCGACCGCGCCGGGGTAGCGGGCGAACCGGGCGGCCATCTCGGCGCCGCTGCGCAGGTGCAGTTGGTCGGAGGCCGGCAGCCACCCGTCGAGCTCGTCGAGGCTGCGGCGGGCCCGCACCGCGGCGAGGGCGGCCGCGAGGCGATGCTCGGGCGGCGTCGCGTAGTGCACGGCGTTCGTCGCGAGGAGCGGAAGGCCGGCCCGCTCGGCGAGGCCGGCGAGGGCGTCGTTCGCCTCCTGATCGAAGGGATGCCCGTGGTCGAAGAGCTCGACGACGACGTTGTCGCGGCCGAAGAGGGCAGTGAGGCGATCGAGCTCGCGCGCTGCCGCAGGCGCCCCGCCCTCGGCGAGCGCACGGCGCACGGCGCCCTTGCGACACCCGGTCGGCACGACCCACTCGCCGTCCGCCCGCTCGGCGAGCTCTTCGAGCGAGTACACCGGTCGCCCCTTCTCGCCGCCCGCGAGCTGGGCGTCGGTGATCGCACCTGCCAGTCGGTGGTAGCCGGCCTCACGTCGAGCGAGCACGAGCAGGTGCTCGCCCTCGGGGTCGGCGAAGCCGTTCTGCGGCCCCTGCAGCCCGAGCGAGAGCTCGGCGCCGAAGACCGTCTGCAACTCGGGGAAGCTCTCGGCGGCCTCGGCGAAGTGCACGATGCCGTAGAAGCCGTCGTGGTCGGTCATGGCGAGCCCGGTGAGTCCGAGGCGCTGCGCCTCCTCGACGAGCTGCTCGGGCGAGGACGCGCCGTCGAGGAAGCTGAAGTTCGAGTGCGCGTGCAGCTCGGCGTAGGGCACGACCGGACCGGTCGGGGCTGCGAGCCCCTCCGAGGGGCGGTACGGATGGCGCTTGCGGCTCCAAGCCGGCGAGTCGCCGCCGTCGCCGATGGTCTTCGGCGCACCCGGCGCCGTCGGCGCGCCCGGCCGGCGCTCGTCGGAGAGCTTGCGCTCGAGCTCCGACCACGGAATGCCCGGATTGTTCCACCCCATCGGTCACCGCCCCCTTTCCACCCGTCCGCTCCAGATCGTCGTCGGACTCAGTCGTACCTCGCCTCGGCCCACCAGCCCTCGTCATCGCGCACGAGGAGCCACGCGCAGCCGTCGTCGTCGACGATCTGGAAGCGGTGCACGCGCCGCGCGTGCTCGGCGTCCCACCAGCGTTCGACGACGGGCCAGGGGCCGGCCCAGGCCCGCACGGGTGCGGGTTCGGCGCCGGCGAGCGCGAATCGCTCGGGCTTGGCCGAGATCACTCCGCGGGCGTCGATCCCGACGACAGCGCCTCCGCCGTCGAGCAGCCCGATCGGCAGTCGTTCGCGGAACACGCTCGCCGGGGCGAGCGCGGGCAGGCTGCCGGGCCACGGCGCACCCGCGCTGCCGCGTTCGGGTGCCCGGTCGCCCCAGGGAACGAGCACCTGCCGGTCGGCGAGCATGCGACCGCCGCCGATCGCCGCCGTGACGACCGCGTCATGGCCGAGCATGCTCTGCACGCGGGTGAGCCCGTGGTGCACGCGTTCGTCGGGCCCGCCGCCCCAGAGCCCCTCTTCGTGGTTGCCGGTCGAATCGATGCGCTCGGGCACGACGCGAAGGCGCACGATCGGGCGGGTGAGCGCGCTGTCGGCGGTGCCGGCGCCCTGCAGCTGCCAGCGCACGCGGTCGACGACGTCGGCGGGGGTGAACCAGCGCGGGTGCAGCCAGCTGCGGCTGGAGTGCCCGCCGGCCTCGTCGTCGATCTCGACGCGGATGCCGGTGCACACGAGTCGTCTCGCCCGCATGCGTTCGATGAACTCGTCGGCTTGCAGCCGGAAGGCGAAGGCGAGCTGGTCGATGCGGTCGAGCGGCGGCTCGAACTCCTGCGCGACCTCGAACTCGGGCGGCGGGGTGCGTGCGAGCACCCGGGCCTGCTCGCGCCCGGCGGCACGATCGTGCGCGAAGGCTCCGGCCGCGCCGAACCTGCGGCGCACGTCGGCCGCGGGCAGGGCGGCGAACTCGCCGAGGGTGCGCACCCCGAGGCGGTTCAGCAGGGTGCCGATGCGGGCGTCGACGACGAGACGCACCGGCAGTGGCGCGATGAAGGCAGCGGATGCCCCTGGCTCGACGATGCCCACGGGCGACTCGCCCGCGTCTCCCGTGGCGCCCGCAGCGCGTGCCGCCTGCTCGGCCGCGAACGGCCCGTCGGCGACTCCCACCCGTGCGCCTGCCACGTCGAGTGCGGCGACCGTGTCGAGCAGTGCCCGCGCCGCGGCCATCTCACCGCCGTAGTAGCGCGCGGGGCCGCGGGCCCGCATGGCGAGCGTGCCGGGGCGGATGAGCTGGACCCCGGGCACCGTCTCCTCGACCCGGCGCACGATCGGCTCGAAGACGCGCACGTCGAGCGAGGCGTCGTAGTCGAGCAGGGTGAGCTCGGGGGAGCGGTACTGCGCCTCGCGGAGCTTCAGCCCCCGCACCACGCCGTCTCGACGCGCTGCGGCAGAGCAGGCGAAGATCTGCCCGCCCTCGGTGAGGGCGACGGGTGCGTCGGGATCGAGCCCTGACTCACGGCAGGCGGCGAACACGGGCCAGTCGGGGCACCAGAGCACGATCGTCCGGGTGGGGTCGGAATGCACGAGGTCGACCGGCATCAGACGGCCCGCCGAACGTACTCGTCGAGGCGAACCGGCTCGCCGAGCGGCGCCGGCGCGCCCTGGGGAGCCTGCTCGGCGGCGGCGACGCGGAACTCGAGCGAGCGCCCCGGCAGCTGGAGGCGGGAACGCCCACGGCGCCCGAACTCACCGCGACCGCCGGCCGAGACGACGACGTCGCGGTCGCTGAGGTGTCCGTGCCCGAGTTCGAGCCCGTGCCACCGGCTCGTCTCGACGCCGAGGCTCGCGTCGCTGCCCGGCCACTGGCCGGCGACGAGCAGCACGGTGCCGCGCTGCCGGAGCCTGGCCGTCAACCGCGACGCCTCGGCGGGGGAGACCCGGCCGACCGGCCGCACGGCGACCACGGGGATGACGTCGGCGAGCGCCGCGACCACGGCGAGCCACTGCCGCCCGGGGTCGGGCACGAGCGCGAGCCGCTCGAGGTCGATGCCGAACCGCGAGGCCGCCTCGACGCCGAACTCGGGCATGCCCGCGACCGCGACCCAGCGGCCGCTCGCCGAGGGGCCGGCGAGCAGCGCCATGAGCAGGGTCGTCGACCCCTCGACCGAGACGACCGTGCCCTCGCGAAGACTGCCGCCGGGCAGCACCTGTTCGAAGGCCGGATGCGTGGGCACGGTCTTCGAATCGAGCCGCGTCGCCTGCATGCCCCTGATGCGGGCCTGCAGCTCCTCGACGCGCGACGGCACCTCGGCCGGGGCGAGGGGAGCGGTCATGGTCACCCTCACAGTTTCGAACACATGTTCGAATACGGCAAGTCGGCAGTGCCGACCGTCCAGAACGTCGGACGACCTCGCGACAGACATCCGACGAGCGTCGGACGACCTCGCGACAGACATCCGACGAGCGTCGGAACGCACGCGAGAAGAAAATCCGCACGGCTCGAAAACACGGCCGAGAAATGCGAGAAGGCCGGATCAGAAAACTGATCCGGCCTTCTCGACACAAGCGTGCGCGAGGGGGGACTTGAACCCCCACGCCCGTTAGGGCACTAGCACCTCAAGCTAGCGCGTCTGCCATTTCCGCCACCCGCGCTCGTGTCAGGCCGTTCCGATCACTCGGTGGCCCGAGAGAAGACATTAGCACGGTTTCAGAGGTGCCTTCGACCACGGTGGCCAACCACGGATGCCCCGGCTACCGTGAAGGGCATGGCCCCGTCTCCCACTGGCACTCCTTCCGACGCAGAACTCGACGAGACGGCGATCGTCGCACGCGACCTGATCCGCTTCGACACCTCGAACTACGGCGAAGGCCGGGCCAACGGCGAGCGCGAGGCCGCCGAGTACGTCGAGGCGCGCCTGGCCGCGCTCGGGCTCGCGCCGCAGCTCTTCGAACCCGAGCCGCGTCGCACGAGCGTCGTGGCGCGAGTGCCCGGCCGCGATTCGTCGAAGCCGGCCCTCGTCGTGCACGGGCACCTCGACGTCGTGCCCGCCGACGCCCGCAACTGGAGCGTCGACCCCTTCGCGGGCGAGGTGCGCGACGGCATGCTGTGGGGGCGCGGAGCGGTCGACATGAAGGACATGGACGCGATGATGCTGACCGCCCTCGGCGACATCATCGGCTCGGGTTCGCAGCCGGCGCGGGATCTCGTCTTCGCCTTCTTCGCCGACGAGGAGGCCGGGGGAGGCGCTGGCTCCGGCTGGCTCGTCGACCACCACCCCGAGCTCTTCGACGGCGCCACCGAGGCGATCAGCGAGGTCGGCGGGTACTCGATCACGGTCGGGGGCCGCCGCGCCTACCTGCTGCAGACCGGTGAGAAGTCGTTGCTCTGGGTGCGTCTCGTCGCGAAGGGCACCGCCGCCCACGGGTCGCGGCTCATCCGCGACAACGCCATCACGAAGCTCGCCGAGGCGATCGCGACGCTCGGCCGCACCGAGTGGCCGGTGCGACTCACGGGCACCACGCGCGAGCTGCTCGGCGAGATCGCTGGCGTGCTCGGCGTCGACCCCGAGCAGGTCTCGCCCGACGAACTCGCACTCGCCACGGGCTCCGCGTCGGGGTTCATCACGGCGACCCTCCGCACGACGACGAACCCGACGCTCCTCACGGCCGGCTACAAGCACAACGTCATCCCCGATCGCGCCGAAGCGCTCGTCGACATCCGCACCCTGCCCGGCGAGGAGGAGGCGGTGCTGGCCGAGGTGCGTGCGCTCGTCGGCGACGAGGTCGAGGTCGAGATCGTGCACCGCGACGTCGGACTCGAGGCCGCGACATCCGGTGCCCTCGTCGACGCCGTGAAGCACACGCTCGGGGTGCACGATCCCGGTGCCCCCGTCTTCCCGTACCTGCTCTCGGGCGGCACCGACAACAAGGCGCTCAGCCGGCTCGGCATCGCGGGGTACGGTTTCGCTCCGCTGAAGCTGCCAGAAGGCTTGGACTTCCCGGCGATGTTCCACGGGGTGGACGAGCGGGTGCCGCTCGACGCATTAGTCTTCGGTAGGCAGGTCCTGCGCGACCTCCTCCTCGACTACTGACCGAACGAGTCAGTCTTCGGCAGGCAGGTCCTGCGCGACCTCCTCCTCGACTACTGACCGAACTCAGTCCTCCCGCATCCGCGGAGGCGGAAGGCGGATGCACCACGTGATCGAAGCGCTCATCCTCGGCCTCGTCCAAGGCCTCACCGAGTTCTTGCCGATCTCCTCGAGCGCACACCTGCGCATCCTGGGGGAGTTCCTGCCCGGCGCTCAGGACCCCGGGGCCGCCTTCACCGCGATCACGCAGCTCGGCACCGAGGCCGCCGTCGTGGTGTTCTTCTGGCGCGACATCGTGCGCATCGTCTCGCACTGGTTCGGGTCGTTCACCGGGCGGGTGCCGCGCAACGATCCCGACGCGCGCATGGGCTGGCTCATCATCATCGGCTCGGTGCCGATCGTCGTGCTCGGTCTCGTGTTCCAGGACCAGATCGAGACGAGCCTGCGCTCGCTCTGGATCGTCGCGACGATGCTCATCGTCTTCGGCCTGATCCTCGGTCTCGCCGACTGGGCGGGTGCCAAGCGCCGCAAGCTCGAGGACCTCACGGTGCCGCACGGCATCTTCTTCGGCCTCGCGCAGTCGCTCGCGCTGATCCCGGGCGTCTCCCGCTCGGGCGGCACGATCACGATGGGACTCTTCCTCGGCTACGAGCGGGCGGCGGCAGCGCGCTACGCGTTCCTGCTCGCGATTCCGGCAGTCTTCGGCAGCGGGTTCTTCCAGCTCGTGAAGAGCCTCGACGAGCCCAGCGTGTACAGCCCGATCGAGACGGCGTTGGCGACGCTCGTCGCCTTCGTCGTCGCGCTGCTCGTGATCGCGTTCTTCATGAGCTACATCTCGAAGCGCAGCTTCCTGCCGTTCGTGATCTACCGGGTGCTGCTCGGCACGACGATCTTCGTGCTCCTCGGCACGGGAGTGCTCAGCGCCTGATCGATCGGCGCGAACGAGCGGATCCCGCGTGGCGGCGGTGACCCGCTGCGGGGCGTGCGATCAGCGACGTTCGTGCGGTCAGCGCGGCCCGTCGCCGCGTCCGTCGGCGCGGCCGCCCGGCTCTTCGCCGCGACGGCGGAGGTAGCGCTCGAACTCCTGCGCGATGGCCTCGCCGCTCGCCTCTGGCGCATCGACCGCGTCGCGCGCCTGCTCGAGCTGGGTGATGTAGCCCGCCATCTCGTCGTCGTCGGCGGCGAGGGCGTCGACGCCCGCCTCCCAGGCCTTCGCGTCGACCTCGAGGCTGCCGCGGGGGATGGAGAGCCCCGTGAGCTCCTCGACCTTGCCGAGGAGGGCGAGCACCGCTTTCGGCGACGGGGCGTTGTGCACGTAGTGCGGCACGGAGGCCCAGAGCGAGACGGTGGGGATGCCGACGCGTTCGGCCTGGTCGGCGATGACGCTGAGGATCCCGACGGGGCCCTCGTACGTCGAGCGCTCGACGCCGAGCGCAGACCGCACCTCGGGGTTCTCACTCGAGGCGAAGACCGAGAGCGGCCTCGTGTGCGGCGCATCGGCGAGCATCGCGCCGAGCAGCACGATGCCCTCGATGTCGGCGGCCAGGGCGGCGTCGACGAGCTCGGCGGCGAATCCCTTCCAGCTGCGGGCGGGCTCCGCCCCGAGCAGCACGTGCAGCGCTTCGGCGCCGGGCCCGGTCACCCGGTCGTCGTCATCGTCGGATGCAGGGAGGCCGCCCGGGCCCATGATCGCGGCGCCCGGCCATTCGAGGCGGCGCCCGCCGTCGTCGCCGAGCACGATCGTCGGCCGCGTGAACTGGTAGTCGAAGTAGAGCTCGGGGTCGACCGCGGCGATCTCGACGAGGCCGAGGCGCTCGACGAGGAGCTTGGCCGCCCCGGTCGCCGCCTCTCCGGCGTCGTTCCATCCCTCGAATGCGACGACGAGCAGCCTTCCGCCCTCGAAACCGGCCGGCTGATTCACTCCTGGTGCCCCGCTTCCCGCCCCGGATCTCCGGGTTCACCTCCACAATAGGCCGTGCCCCGTAGACTTGACGGTTGTGACCACTCGCCTCCCCGCCGCAGTCCTCTGGGACATGGACGGCACCCTTGTCGACACCGAGCAGTACTGGATGGCCGCCGAGACGGAGCTGATGGAGTCCTTCAGCCTTCCGTGGAGCCACGACGACGCCCTCGAGCTCGTCGGCAGCGGCCTCTGGGAGGCGGCGACGTTCTTCCAGGAGAAGGGCGTCGAGCTCGACGCCGACACGATCGTCAGCCGGCTGACCGAGCGCGTGCGCGAACAGCTCGAGGCGCACGGCGTTCCGTGGCGACCCGGCGCGCGCGAGCTGCTGCAGTCGCTGCGTGAGGCATCGGTGCCCACCGCCCTCGTGACGATGTCGATCCGCTCGATGGCCGACGACATCGTCGCCGCCATCCCGTTCGAGGCGTTCGACGTCATCGTGTCGGGCGACAGCGTCGACAACGCCAAGCCGCACCCCGAGCCCTATCTGACGGCCGCGGCCGAGCTCGGCGTCGACATCGCCGACTGCATCGCCATCGAGGACTCGCCCACCGGGCTCGCCTCGGCGCACGCGTCGGGCGCCATCGCCGTCGCCGTGCCGAACTTCATCCCGCTCGACGGTCTTCCCGCCGCCGCGCTCTGGCCGACGCTCGACGGCACGACCGTCGACGACGTCGCGGCGCTCCTGACGACTCGCGAGGTCACGGCATGATCGAGAGCAGAGGCGAGCAGAGCGGTCCGTTCCGGGTCGGCGACCGCGTGCAGCTGACCGGTCCGAAGGGCCGGCTCCACACGATCACCCTCCAGCCCGGCGCGCACTTCCATTCGCACAAGGGCCTGCTCGCGCACGACGACCTGATCGGCCGCCCCGACGGGTCGGTCGTCGCCAACCAGGCGGGCGTCGAGTACCTCGCACTGCGTCCGCTGCTCACCGACTTCGTCATGTCGATGCCGCGCGGCGCCGCGATCGTCTACCCGAAGGACGCCGCGCAGATCCTCGCGCAGGCCGACATCTTCCCGGGCGCCCGCGTGGTCGAGGCCGGCGTCGGTTCCGGCGCGCTCTCGCTCTGGCTGCTCCGCGCGATCGGCTCGGCCGGGCACCTCTACTCCTTCGAGCGACGCGACGACTTCGCGAGCGTGGCGCGCTCGAACGTCGCCACCTTCCACGGCGCCGACCCCGAGAACTGGTCGATCACGCTCGGCGACCTGGCCGAGGTGCTGCCCGAAACGGTCGACGAGGCATCCGTCGACCGCGTCGTGCTCGACATGCTCGCGCCGTGGGAGTGCCTCGAATCGGTCTCCGCCGCGCTCAAGCCCGGCGGCGTGCTGCTCTGCTACATCGCCACCGCGACCCAGCTCTCGCGCGTCGCCGAGGCGATCCGCGCCACGGGGGAGTACACCGAGCCGCAGTCGTCCGAGACGATGGTGCGCGGCTGGCACGTACAGGGTCTCGCGGTGCGCCCCGACCACCGCATGATCGCGCACACCGGCTTCCTCATCACGGCCCGACGCCTCGCGCCCGACACGATCCTGCCCGAGCTGAAGCGTCGCCCGTCGAAGACGGAGTTCAGCGATGAAGACGTCGAGGCCTGGACCCCCGGCGCGCTCGGTGAGCGCAACGTGAGCGACAAGAGCCTGCGCAAGCGCGTCAGGCAGGCGGATGCCGCGGCCACCCGCTCGCGCGCGGGCGACGAGCCGGCCGTTGCCGAAGCGGCCGACGCGGCCGACGCCGCCGAGGCATCGGACCCTGAATCGCCCGAGACGAACCCCGCCGGTCAAGGCGGGTAGGCTTTCATCGCCCCTCACCGATCACCCAAGAATCGAGGATCAGTGCGCTCGTCATTCGCGCTCATCGCCACGGCCGGCATCATCGCCCTGACCCTGTCGGGGTGCGCCACGGCGCCCGCCCCCGAGGCCGGGTCCGGTGATTCCTCGAACGCGGTCACGGTGACGGGCGACTTCGGCGAGAAGCCCCGCGTCGAGTTCCCCTCGCCGCTCGCGCCCGAAGAGACGCAGTGCACCGAGATCATCGCCGGCGACGGCGAGCGCCTCGTCGACGGGCAGCAGAGCCTCGTCGGCCTCGCCGTCTACAACGGCACGACCGGTGAGGAGCTGCAGGTCACGGGCTTCGGCGGCAAGACGGGCGATCCGGTGCCGCTTGCGATCTCGGCGAACACGCTCCCCGGAATCAACAAGGGCCTCACCTGCGGCTCGGTCGGGTCCCGCGTGGCCGTCGTGGTCCCCGAGAAAGACGGATTCGGCCCGAACGGCAACCAGTCGCTCGGCATCGAGCCCGGCGACAGCCTCGTGTTCGTGCTCGACATCCAGCGCGCCTTCCCCGCCCGTGCCGACGGTGCGGTGCGTCTCAGCCGTGACGGCTTCCCTGCGGTGGTGCTCGCACCCGACGGCCGTCCCGGCATCACGGTGCCGAAGGCCGATCCGTTCGAGACCACCGAGGTCGAGGTCCTGAAGGAGGGCTCGGGCGAGGTCGTCGAGTCCGGCGACACGGTCGTCGTGCACTACACGGGCGTGACCTGGGACGACAGCAAGGTCTTCGACTCGAGCTGGGAGAAGGGCGCGCCCGCCATCATGACCGTCTCCGACGGCGCCGACAGCCAGGTCATCCCGGGCTTCTCGAAGGCGATCATCGGACAGAAGGTCGGTTCGCAGGTCGCCGTCGTGATCCCGCCGAGCGATGGGTACGGCGATCAGGGGAACGAGAAGGTCCCGGCGAACTCGACCCTGTTCTTCGTGATCGACATCCTGGGCGTGATCTGAGCCCGTCGCGGCGGCTCTCGCCGTCGCCGCGGTTCAGTAAGATCGCACCTGTGGCAAGCGGCGGAGTGACCAAGGGCGAGTCGAAGATCCCGGTCGAGGATCGCCTGTTCAGCCTCGTGCTGGCGTTGCTCGCGACCGAGACGGGGCTCTTGAAGTCCGAGATCCTCTCAACGGTGCGCGGCTACGCCGAGCGATTCGATTCCGCCGGTCAGAACGCGAATCTCGAGCGCCAGTTCGAGCGCGACAAAGACGACATCCGCGAGCTCGGCATCCCGCTCGAGACGGTCGAGTCTCCTGATCGCCCGGGCGACAACCAGGCACTGCGCTATCGCATCCCGAAGGGGCAGTACGACCTGCCGACCGACGTGCGGTTCACGCCCGACGAACTCGCCCTGCTCGGCCTCGCCGCCGAGGTCTGGCGCGAGGCGTCGCTCTCGGCCGACTCGCAGCGCGCACTCACGAAGCTCCGCTCGCTCGGCATCGAGCCGCGCGAGCCGGTGATCGGGTACGCCCCGCGCCTGCGCGTGCGCGACACGGCGTTCGAGCCGCTGCGACAGGCGCTCGACCGTCGACAGTCCGTGCGGTTCCGCTACTTCAAGCCCGGTGAGCCCGAGCCGCGCCGGCGCACGGTCGATCCGCTCGCAGTCGTGCTGCACGACGGCCGCTGGCACCTGCACGCCTACGACCACGATGCAGCGGATTCGCGCACCTTCCTGCTCTCGCGCATCATCGGCGAGGTCGTGCCCGTGCCCGGGTCGAGCTTCGAGGCGCCGCCGCTCGGCGTGCAGGACCGCATCATCGCCGAGCTTCAGGCCCTGCACCAGAGCAACGTGGCCGACCTCGCGATCACCGGAGGCAGCGACGCCGAGGTGCGCCTCGGCAAGCGTGCGATCGAGGGCGACGAAGACGCCGGCGTCATCCGCCTGCACTACACGGATGCCGCGGTGTTCGCCGATGAGCTCGCCGCGTACGGCCCCGAGGTTCGAGTGCTGTCACCGGCATCACTGCGCGACGCCGTGCGCGACCGGCTGCGTTCCGTCGTCGCCGCACATTGCGATGGAGACTCCGGGGCCCGTCGAGCAGAGGAGGGGAAGTGATGGCCAAGCGGTCGAAGCCGTTGAAGGCGCCCGACAAGCTCGTCTTCCTGCTCTCGTTCGTGCCGTACCTGCTCGAGCAGCGAGTGGTCGACGTGGCCGAGGCCGCGACGCACTTCGGACTCTCCGAGGACGAGATCCGGCATGCCGTGCGACTCATCGCGACCTCGGGGCTGCCCGGCGAGACCGGCACGTACCAGCCGAACGACCTCTTCGACATCGACTGGGACTCCTTCGAGGACGAAGACGTGATCGTCATCGTGCACCACGTCGCCATCGACGATGCGCCGCGACTCTCGGCGCGCGAGGCTGCGGCGCTGATCGCCGGGCTGCAGTACCTGTCGGCCTCGCCCGAGAACGCCGGCCGGGCATCGCTCGCGTCGCTCATGGCCAAGCTCACGGCCGGGGCATCCGCTGCGCCCAGCCGCCTGGCCGTCGCCGAATCCGTGGCGGATGCCTCGCTGGCCCGGATCCGCGAGGCGGTCACCGGCGGTCGCCAGCTCGAGTTCGACTACCGCAACGCCCTCGGGGTCGCGGGCCGTCGCCGGGTCGATCCGCTCCGCATCCTGTCGCAGGACGCCGACTGGTACCTGCAGGCCTACTGTCACACGCGTGAAGACGTGCGCAACTTCCGGGTCGACCGCATGAGCGCGCTGGTCGTCTCCGACGCCCCGATCGAGGACCACTCCGACCGCACGGTGCCCGACACGCTCTTCCAGGGCTCCGACTCCGATCTCGACGTGGTCGTCGACGTCGCGCCCGAGACGCTGCCGCTGCTCGCCGACTACCTCGCCGACTCGCGCACCGAGCAGGTCGACGGGCGACTGCGGGTGACGCTGCGCCTCGCGCACGTGCACGGGCTGAAGCGCCTCGTCGCCGGGCTTCCGGGTCTCGTGACCGTCGTCGCACCCGCGGAGGCTCGCGCCGTCGTCGCAGAATGGGCGGCGGCGGGCCTCGCAGGCTACGCTGAGTCAGATCCTTCCGATGTCGGGCGGCACGAGCCTGACATCGACGACAGGTAGACTGTCGTCACCCTCACCGACGAAACGGACGAACCCCCATGTGGCAAGGCTTCACTGGTTGGCACGCGCTGATCATCCTCGTGGTCATCCTGTTGCTCTTCGGAGCTCCCAAGCTTCCCGCGCTCGCCCGTAGCCTCGGCCAGTCGATGAAGATCCTGAAGAGCGAGGTCCGCTCCGACAAGACCGATCCCGACGCGAGCGGCGAAGAGACGCCCAAGGCCGACGGCCCGGATT
This sequence comes from Agromyces sp. NPDC056965, assembly GCF_042673425.1. NCBI lineage: Bacteria > Bacillati > Actinomycetota > Actinomycetes > Micrococcales > Microbacteriaceae > Agromyces > Agromyces sp. NPDC056965. The sequence continues at coordinate 53,092 of NZ_JBHURI010000003.1, forward strand.
CCGGCAAGAACTCCTGACCACGGTGACCGCGGTGAAAGATCGCGGCGAGAAGGACCGCGAAAAGCGGATGTCGCTCGGTCAGCATCTGATCGAGCTCCGCAAACGCCTCTTCATCTCGGCGATCGCAATCGTCGTCGGCACCGCCCTCGGGTGGTGGCTGACCGACGCGTTCATCTGGGACGCGCTCCAGGAGCCGGTGGCTCGTGTGGCCGAGGCTCGCGGCGACGACACCGCGATCATCTTCCAGACGATCTCGAGCTCGTTCGACCTCATGCTCCAGATCGCGTTCACGATGGGCATCGTGATCTCGAGCCCCGTCTGGCTGTACCAGATCTTCGCGTTCCTCGTGCCGGGTCTGAACAAGAAAGAGCGTCGTTTCACGCTCGCGTTCTTCGCGAGCGCGATTCCGTTGTTCTTCGCGGGCTGCGCCGCCGGATGGTTCGTGCTGCCGAACATCGTGAAGCTCATGACGAGCTTCGTGCCCGAGGGCGGCGAGACGCTGCTCACGGCCAAGGAGTACATCGACTTCGTGCTGAAGCTCGTGGTCGCGATCGGCATCGCCTTCGTGGTCCCGGTGTTCATCGTGCTGCTGAACTTCGCCGGAGTGATCAGTGCGGCGGCGATCATCAAGTCGTGGCGGGTGGCGATCCTCGTGATCGTGCTCTTCACCGCGATCGCGACCCCGTCGGCCGACGTCGTCTCGATGTTCATGCTCGCGATCCCGATGATCCTGCTCTACTTCCTCGCCTGGTTCATCGCGAACATGCACGATCGTCGTGTCGCGCGCCGCAACGCGCTCGAATTCGGGGAGCCTGTCTAGGCTGGAGTGGTGATGAGCCTCTCGCCGGCCGAGCGTTATGCGCTCTCCCGCCAGCAACGCCGCCAGCCGCGTCTCGCCGATTTCGTGTCGGGTCAGCGATTCGACCTCGACCCGTTCCAGCTCGCCGCGTGCGGCGCGCTCGATGAGGGGCGCAGCGTGCTCGTCGCCGCGCCGACCGGCGCGGGCAAGACGGTGGTCGCCGAGTTCGCGGTGTTCCTCGCGATGCAGGAACAGGGGGCGAAGGTCTTCTACACGACCCCGATCAAGGCGCTCTCGAACCAGAAGTATCAGGAGTTCGTCGACGCCTGGGGTGCTGAGTCCGTGGGCCTCCTCACCGGCGACACCAACGTGAACTCGGGCGCACGGATCGTCGTGATGACGACCGAGGTGCTGCGCAACATGCTCTACGCCGACTCGCCGCTGCTCGACCGGCTCGCGTACGTCGTCATGGACGAGGTGCACTACCTCGCCGATCGCTTCCGCGGCGCCGTCTGGGAGGAGGTCATCATCCACCTCCCAGAAGAGGTGCGACTCGTCTCGCTGTCGGCCACCGTCTCGAACGCCGAGGAGTTCGGCGACTGGCTGCAGGCGGTGCGCGGCGACACCGACGTCATCGTCTCCGAAGAGCGGCCAGTGCCCCTCGAGCAGCACGTCATCGTGAAGTCGAAGATGCTCGACCTCTTCGACTCGTCAGGGCAGGCATCGACGAACCGGGTCAATCCCGAGCTCAAGCAGCTCGCCAGAGCCGGCGGCCGCTCGACCTCCGGCCGGTCGACCCGCGGGCAACGCGGCAGCGACCGTGGCCGGTACCACCGTGATGCACGCAGCGGCAACGGCCGTGCCGACCGCCCCGAGGTCGTCGCGATGCTGCAGGGCAAGAACCTGCTGCCCGCCATCGTGTTCATCTTCTCGCGCGCCGGGTGCGACCAGGCGGTGCGTCAGGTGCTGCGCAGCGGCATCCGACTCACCGAATCGGCCGAACGCGCCGAGATCCGGGAGATCGTGGAATCGCGGGCGCGGATGCTTCGCGATGAGGATCTCGCGGTGCTCGGCTACTGGGAATGGCTCGAAGGGCTCGAGCGCGGCGTCGCCGCGCACCACGCCGGCATGCTCCCGGCGTTCAAGGAGATCGTCGAGGAGCTCTTCCAGCTGAAGCTGTTGAAGGTCGTCTTCGCGACCGAGACGCTCGCCCTCGGCGTCAACATGCCCGCACGCTCCGTGGTGCTCGAGAAGCTCGAGAAGTTCAACGGCGAGGCGCGGGTGCCGATCACGCCGGGGGAGTACACCCAGCTCACCGGCCGTGCCGGCCGACGCGGCATCGACGTCGAGGGCCACTCGGTCATCCAGTGGGTCGACGGGCTCGACCCCGAGGCCGTGGCATCGCTCGCCTCCCGGCGCAGCTACCCGCTGAACTCGAGCTTCCGGCCCACGTACAACATGGCCGTCAACCTCATCGACCAGTTCGGACGCGAGCGAACCCGTCAGATCCTCGAGCTGTCGTTCGCACAGTTCCAGGCCGACCGGGCGGTCGTCGACCTCGCCCGCACCCTGCGCAAGCAGGAGGAGTCGATGGCCGGATACGAGCAGGCCATGCGGTGCCACCTCGGCGACTTCGGCGAGTACGCCGCCCTGCGGCGCCGTATCGGCGAGATCGAGCGGCAGTCGTCGAAGGGCAACCCGACGCACGCGCAGCGCGATCGGATGCAGCGCGAGCTCACGTCCGCTCGCAAGGCGATGCGCGCGCATCCCTGCCACGGCTGCGCCGAACGGGAGTCGCACGCCCGCTGGGCCGAGCGCTGGTGGCGGTTGAAGACCGAGCACGAGCAGCTCTCCCGGCAGATCCGCACCCGCACCGGCCAGGTCGCGAAGCGCTTCGACCGCGTCACCGAGGTGCTCGAGTCGCTCGGGTACCTCGATCGCGACGCATCCGGTGCTCTCGTCTCGACCTCGTCGGGGCGCATCCTGAAGCGCATCTACGGGGAACGCGACCTGCTCGTGGCGGAGTGCCTGCGACGCGGCCTCTGGGACGGACTCGACGAGGCCGGTATCGCCGCGATGGCGGCATCGCTCGTCTATGAACCGCGCCGCGACGACAGCAATGTCGAGTACCGACTGCCGCGGGGCCGGTTCCGTGAGGCGTTCGAGCGCACGACCGACACCTGGGCGGTGCTCGACGACATCGAGCGCGACCATCGGCTGCCCGGGAGCGAGGTGCCGTCACCCGCGCTGGCCTCGGCGATGCACGCCTGGGCCCGCGGCACGAGCCTCGGCACGGTGCTCGCCGACACCGAGCTCGCCGCCGGCGACTTCGTGCGACTCTCGAAGCAGGTCGTCGACCTGCTCGACCAGGTCTCGATCGTCGCCGATGCCGAACTCGGCGCGACGGCGCGATCGGCGATCGACGCCGTGCGGCGCGGTGTCGTGGCCTACGGCGCACCCGCGTGAGCGCCCCGCGTGGTCGCCTAGGCTGATCTGGTGCCCGAGAAGTCCCATCGCCCCCTCCTGCCGCTCTGGGGTGCGGTGCTGGCCGCCGCAGCCGGCGGGTTCGCGTACGATCTCGGCTTTCCGGGCGCGAGCATCTGGCCGCTCGCATTCGTCGGCATCGCGCTCGCACTGATCAGCCTCATCGGGCGATCGTCGTGGGGTGCCGCGCTCGTCGGCCTCGTCTTCGGGCTCTCGTTCTACCTGCTGCAGGTCTCGTGGACCTCGCTCTACCTCGGCCCGGTGCCGTGGCTCGCCCTCTCGATCCTCGAGTCGCTCTTCGTGGCGGCGGGCGGCGTGCTGATCGCGCTCGCATACCGATGGCTGCCGAAGGTGAGCGGCTCGCGGTGGATCAGGCTCGTCGCGTTGCCGTTGCTCGTCGCCGGCCTCTGGTGCGTGCGCGAGGCCGCGACCGGCAGCATTCCGTACGGCGGGTTCCCCTGGGGCAGGGCGGCGCTCAGTCAGTCGGAGAGCCCCTTCGCCGACGTCGTCTCGTGGGTGGGGTCGACCGGCCTGAGCTTCATGATGGTCGCGATCGTCGCGGGTGTCATCGAGTGGGTGCGGCTGGCGGGGTGGCGCCGGCCGATCACCGTGCTGCCAGTCACGGCGTTGCTCGCCGTCTCGATGCTCGTGCCCGCGTGGCAGACGACGCCCGCGGGCGAACTGCGGGTCGCGAGCGTGCAGGGCAACGGCCCATCGGGGTACTTCGATGAGCGCGAGCCGGGCGACGTCTTCGCCGCGCAGCTCGCGGCGACCGAACCGATCCTCGACGAGCCCGGCATCGACGTGCTGCTCTGGCCCGAAGGCGGTTCCGACATCGACCCGACGCGCAGCGAGTCGGTCGCTCGGGTCTTCGATCGCCTGAGCGAAGAGCTCGATGCGCCGCTCGTGCTCAACACGGTGACGATGCGCGACGACGAATACTTCAACACGTCGATGCTGTGGCGCGCGGGCGAGGGGGCCGTCGACCTCTACGACAAGCGCCACCCCGTGCCGTTCGGCGAGTACATCCCCGATCGGGACTTCTGGTACGCGCTCGCACCCGACCTGATCGGCCTCGTGCAGCGCGGGTACACGCCGGGCACCAACGCGCCCGTGTTCGACCTCGGCGAGGCGATCACGGGGCTCGCGATCTGCTTCGACGTCATCTACGACGACGTCGTCTGGGAGGGCGCGCGCGATGGCGCGCAGCTCTACATGTTCCAGACGAACAACGCCGACTTCCGCGGCACCGACGAGAACGAGCAGCAGCTCGCGATCGCGCGCCTCCGCGCCATCGAGACCGGTCGCTCGGTCGTGAACATCTCGACCGTCGGCACGAGCCAGGTGATCGACCCGTCAGGTCGCACGATCGATTCGCTGCCGGCCTACGAGCCCGGCGCGATGGTCACCGACGTGGAGCTGCGCGACGGGTTGACGCCATCGGTCGTGCTCGGCGCGAGCGTGCCGAACGTGATCGTGATCGGCTCCCTGGCGGCACTCATCGCCGCCGGAATCATCGCTCGCCGCCGGTCTCGCGACCGGGGCGGCGATGACACCGTCGGAACGGATGCGGCCTAGGCGCCGATCTTCTGCTGGCCGCGACGGGCCCGCAGGTAGCTGAGACGCTCTTCGAGCAGTTCCTCGAGCTCGGCGCGCGTGCGCCGTTCGAGCAGCATGTCCCAGTGGGTGCGGGCGACCTTCTCGCCCGAGCGGTCGATCTCGACCGGCTTCGAGTCCACGAGCAGCACAGCGGATGCACCGCAGTGCTTGCACTCCCAGGATTCGGGCAGTTCGGCCTCGGTCGAGAACGTCATCACGGTCTCGCGTCCGCAGGTCTCGCAGCGATAGGCGTACTCCGCACGGTCTGCGAACACCACGCCGTCTTCACTCTGCAGGCTCTGTGCGCCGATGCGCATGCCTCGAAGGCTCCTGTCCGCCATGGCGTACTCCTCTCGCTCGTCTCTATGTCTAAACGATCAAGCTGGGCGTTCCCTTTCCGGACCCTGAGGTTTACCGGGGAATTCTCAGTTTCGAGCAGCGATGAGGGGGAGAGCGAGGTCGGCGCGGTCGGTCACGAGCCCGTCGACGCCGAGGTCGAGCAGCCGCGTCATGTCGGCGGGGTCGTTGATGGTCCAGACGTGCACCTCAGCGCCCGCGCGGTGCACGGCCGTGACGAAGCGTTCGGTCACGAGCGGCAGTGCGCCGACGCGCTCGGGCACCTGCAGGGCGCGCGCGCCGCGGAGCGCTCGGGCAACGGCTCGCCTCGAACCCGTGAGCGATGCGAGACGGGTGCGGATGACGCCTGCGCCGCCGGCCGAGGTGACCGCATCGGGCACGCGCGCGGCGAGCCGCCGGCGCCGGCCCTCGGAGAAGCTCGTGAGCAGCACGCGCGAACCGGCGCGCGCCTTCGTCACCGAGGCGACGGTCGCCTCGACCGCGCTCTCGATCTTCACGTCGATGTTGAACCGTGTCTCGGGGAACGCATCGAGCGCCTCTTCGAGCGAGCAGAACCCCTGGCCGTGCCCGAGGTCGATACGTCGGAGCTCGGCCATTGTGAGCTTCGAGACCTCGACGTCGCGGTCGGCCACTCGAGCGAGCGTGGGGTCGTGCGCGACGACCGCCACACCGTCGGCGCTGAGGTGCACGTCGGTCTCGACGTACTCGGCACCGATCGCCACGGCCTTCGCGAACGCGAGGAGGGTGTTCTCGGGTGCATCACGGGCGAGGCCGCGGTGCGCGAGCACTCGCGGCCTCGTCGGCTCGAAGTAGGTGGTGACCACTGGCCTGCCGTCAGAAGCGCTGGCCGGTCGCCCCGGGGGCGTCCGGTGCCTGCGCCGGGGCGGTGGGGGTGAACGCCTTGCCGATTCCCTTCAGCGCCTCGGTGAGCTCGCTCGGCACGATCCAGAGCTTGTTCGACTCGCCCTGCGCGATCTGGGGGAGCATCTGCAGGTACTGGTAGCCGAGCAGCTTGGGGTCGGCATCGCCCTTGTGGATGGCGTCGAAGACCGTGAGGATCGCCTCGGCCTCGCCCTGGGCGCGGAGCACCGCGGCCTTCGCGTCACCCTCGGCCTCGAGGATGGCGGCTTGCCTCGCGCCCTCCGCCGTGAGGATCGCGGACTGCTTGGTTCCCTCGGCGGTGAGGATGAGCGCACGACGGTCGCGCTCGGCACGCATCTGCTTCTCCATCGAGTCCTGGATGGAGTGGGGCGGGTCGATCGCCTTGAGCTCGACGCGTCCGACCCGGATGCCCCACTTGCCGGTCGCCTCATCGAGCACGATGCGGAGCTGCCCGTTGATGTTGTCGCGTGAGGTGAGGGCCTCTTCGAGGTTCAGGCCGCCGACGACGTTTCGCAGCGTCGTGGTCGTCAACTGCTCGACGGCGCCGAGGTAGTTCGCGATCTCGTACGTCGCAGCGCGGGCGTCGGTCACCTGGAAGTAGACGACCGTGTCGATCGAGACGACGAGGTTGTCTTCGGTGATGACCGGCTGCGGCGGGAACGAGACGACCGTCTCGCGCATGTCGACGAGCGGCCGCAGGCGATCGATGAACGGCACCAGGATGTTCAGGCCGGGGCTGAGGGTCTTGTGGTAGCGGCCGAGCCGCTCGACCACTCCCGAATACGCCTGGGGGATGATTCGGATCGACTTCGCCAGCACGACGATGACGAAGATGACGATCGCGACGACGACGATCGTCGCGATGATTCCGGAAACGTCCATCAAGCCCCAGTGCTCCTCTCCACCGGAACGACGACCGCCGTCGCTCCGTCGATACCGGTCACGAGCACACGCTCGCCGACCGCGACATCCGCCTGCTCGGTGATGGGCGACAGCCGAGCCGTCCACACGTCGCCGTTCTGCAGGCGCACCTGACCGCCCGCGGGGGTCACCGTGCGCACGACCTGGCCGTCGGCGCCGATCAGCGCGTCGATGTTGCTGCGCGTCGGATCGCCACCGCGCCGCAGCATCCGCAGGAGCGGTGGCCGCAGCAGCAGGATCAATGCGACCGCGACGAGGGCGGCGATGATGAACTGCGCCCACCACGGAATGCCGAACAGACCCGACAGCAGACCGGCGACGCTGCCGAGCGCGAGCATGAGGAACGTCATCTCGAGTGTGAAGACCTCGATGGTCGCGAACGCCAGGATCAACACGAGCCACACGATCCACGCGTACTGGGTCAGCACATCCAATTCGTTCTCCTTCGCACGGCCTCTACTGAAACTATCAGGGCGGTCGACCCAGTGGGTCGCGCCTGTGGACTTGATAGTCTCGGTTCGCCTGTTCTGTGCGGACCACGTCCGTCAAGCCTCGAGGAGTTCCACTGTGACCAACCCGCTCGCCCCCGGTTCGCTCGACGGCCGCGTCGCTCTCGTCACCGGCTCCTCGCGAGGAATCGGTGCCGACACCGCCCGCTACCTCGCGGCCGCCGGGGCATCCGTCGTCATCAACTACCGGAGCAAGGCTCCTCGCGCCGACAAGGTCGTCGCCGAGATCACCGAGGCGGGCGGCACCGCCATCGCCGTCGGCGCAGACCTCACCGACGCGGCATCCGTCGCCTCGATGTTCGAGCGCGCCGTCGCAGAGCTCGGGCCGATCGACATCCTCGTGCTGAATGCCTCCGGCGGCATGGAGACCGGCATGGGCGACGACTACGCGATGCGCCTGAACCGCGACGCGCAGGTCAACGTCGTCGAGGGCGCGCTGCCGCACCTCGCGCCCGGCGCCCGCATCGTGTTCGTCACGAGCCACCAGGCGCACTTCATCCGCACGACGCCGACGATGCCCGAGTACGAGGCCGTCGCCCGCTCGAAGCGCGCCGGCGAAGACGCGCTCCGCGCGAAGCTCCCCGAGCTCGAGGCCGCCGGGTTCGAGTTCGTGGTCGTCTCGGGCGACATGATCGAGGGCACCATCACGGCGACCCTGCTCGAGCGCGCGAACCCCGGTGCGATCGAGGCCCGCAAGCAGGACGCCGGCCGGCTGTTCAACGTCGCCGAGTTCGCCGCAGAGGTCGCGTCGGCCGCGGTCGAGCCGGTGCCGGCCGAGAACACGCGCTACGTCGGCGACACCTCGGGCTTCTCTCGCGAGGGCGATGCCTGATCCGATGGTCCTCCGTCTCGGCCACTCGGCCTGAGACGGCGAAAGCCCGCCGAAGCGATTGCTTCGGCGGGCTTTCTCGTTCGTCGGTTCAGGACGCGGCAGGCGTGACGCCGCGTCCGAAGGTGAACGCTCGCACGATCTGCACGATGCCGAGCACGATGAGGGCGATGCCCGCGACGATGAAGAGGACGACGGCGCCCCACAGCGGCGAGAAGAGCAGCACGATACCGGCGAGGATGCTCAGGATGCCGAAGAAGATCGTCCACCCCCTCGAACCTGCGTCACCCGACTGGGCCAGCGCCACGATGCCCTCGACGATCCACAGGATGCCGACGAGGATGCCGAGGAAGATGCCGAGGAAGACGGCCGACTCGCTCGGGTTGGCGAGCACGATGATGCCGCCGATCACGAACAGCAGTCCGAGGATGATGTCGAGCGTGCGTGCGCCGCCCGAGATTCCCTTCGAGAAGATGCCGAGACCGAGATAGGCGATGCCGGCGATCAGGAAGTAGATGCCGAACAGCACCGTGATCACGACGGCGGATCTCTCGGGCCAGAAGGTGATGAGGAGGCCGAAGATGAGTGCGACGGCGCCGCTGATGCCGAGCGTCGCGCGGATGGTGTTGATCGCCGACTTCGTGAGTGACGATGCGTCGAGCGAGAATGACGCGAAGACCCCGGTGGGCTGCGACGTAGACATGATGGGTCCCTTCCGGCGGCGGGTGCCGCGCAAGGGTCAGGCTATGGCCGCCGGTCGCCTGAGTGTCGGATGTGAATCCGCGAGTCTTCGGATGTCGCGGAGTGACCGTGTGGTCGCATTGATGCCCCGATCCGGTGGGAAAAGGGTCGAGATGCGGCCGGGATGCCAGTATCGGAGCATGACGGAGGAGCTGCTGAGCGGCGGGAACATGGACGTCGTCGTGCGCGTCGGCGACACGGTGCGCAGGGTGGCCGGCGAGTGGACGCCGTCGGTGCATGCGTGGCTCCGGGCGATCAGGGCGAGCGGCGTCGAGGAGGTGCCCGTGCCGCGGGGGAGCGACGCCGAGGGCAGGGAGGTGCTCAGCTACCTCCCAGGTTCCACGCTCGATCGCGCCGAGCCCGCCGTGCTGTGGTCACCCGACGTGCTCGAGCAGGCCGCACGGCTGTTGCGACGGATCCACGATGCCGAGCCGTCGCCCGACGCGGCATCCGGTGTCTGGCGTACGAAGCGGCACGACCCGGTCGAGGTGATCTGCCACAACGACTTCGCACCGTACAACCTGCTGGTCGAGGGCGGACGCCTGGTCGGCGTCATCGACTTCGACATGGCCTCGCCCGGGCCGCGAATCTGGGATCTCGCGTACCTCGCGTATCGTCTCGTCCCCTTCGCCGAGGACGCCGAAGGTTTCGACGACCTCGAGACGAACGGCGGCGAGTCGCGGATGACGCGGCTGAACCGTGTGATCGCTGCCTACGGCACCCCGTACGCGGCATCCGCCGTACTGGCGATCGCCGCGGAACGTCTCGACGAACTCGCCGCGTTCACTGGCGCTCGCGCGGCCGAGACCGGGCGATCCGACCTCCGAGCGCATGCCGCGATGTATCGGCGCGATGCCGAGCACCTCCGTCGCCTGCTCACCGGGCGCGAGGGATGATGGCGGCGACCGTGCTCGCGCTGCCGTTTCGCGGAACGTGGATGGCGCAGAACAGTCCGGCCCGACGGGTGCCGAGCCACGGCGTCGACCTCTTCGGCGAGCGATACGCGATCGACTTCGTCGCGGTCGATCGGCGTCGTCGCACGGCCGATCGACGCGACTGGCGGACCATCTTCGCCACCGAGCCGCCTGAGCGGTTCCGCGGATTCGGGCTCCCCATCCTCGCGCCGGCCGATGGGGTCGTCGTCGCCGTGCACGACGGCGAACCCGACCACGACGGCCGGAGGTCGCAGCTCGCGCTGGTGCCGTACGCGCTCGGCCAAGCAGGCCGGCTGCGACAGGGCGTGCACGCGATCGCGGGCAACACCGTGACCATCGAGTTGCGCGGCCGTGCGGCGTTCGTCTCGCTCGCGCACCTGCGTCTCGGTTCGATCCGCGTCACTGCGGGCGACGCGGTCGCGGTGGGTCAGCCGATCGCCGAGTGCGGCAACTCCGGCAATTCGACAGAGCCGCATGTGCACCTGCAGGTGATGGACCGGGCCGACCCGGCGCACGCCGAAGGTCTGCCGTTGGCGTTCCGGTCGTTCACGGAGTGGCGACCGGGTTCGGCCCCGCCGTCGACGGTCGATTCAGGCATCCCCGGCGAGGGTTCGATCGTGGAACCGACCGGCTGATCCGCGCAGGAATCGAGAAGCGGCGGCGCCGACGGGCGGCTAGCGTGACGCCATGGACATCACGATTCACTCGAGTTTCCTGCCGCACACCGACCCGGATGCATCCGTCGCCTTCTATCGCGACGCCCTCGGGTTCGAGGTGCGCAGCGACGTCGAGTTCGAGGGCATGCGCTGGATCACCGTCGGCGCCCCCGATCAACCCGAGACCTCCATCGTGCTGGAACCGCCGGCGGCCGACCCCGGTGTCACCGACGCCGAACGCGACCTCATCATCGAGATGATGGCGAAGGGCACGTACTCCGGAATCCTGCTCGCGACGACGGATCTCGATGCCGCGTTCGCGCGACTCCGTGCAGTGGGCGCCGAGATCGTTCAGGAGCCCATCGAACAGGGGTGGGGTGTTCGCGATTGCGCGGTGCGCGACCCCGCGGGCAACATGATCCGCATCCAGGAGACGCGCTGAACGGCGCGTGCCTCTGTTACTTCGACGCGGCGACGGCGCGATCGAGCGCGGCGCGGATGTCGTCGGGCGAGGTCAGGGGAACCAGCTCATCGCCGATGAAGATCGTCGGGGTGCCTTCCGCACCGAGTGCCACGGCGGCATCGAAGTCGAACTGCACGCGGGCTTCGGTCGCGGGGTCGGCGACGGCCTCGTCGTAGGCCGCCATGTCGAGCCCGAGGTCGGAGGCGTACTGACGGAAGACGTCGGCCTTCGAGACCTGCTGCTCGCCCCACTCGGCCTGCGTCTCGAACATGCGGTCGTACATCTCCTCGAACTTGCCCTGCTGGGCCGCGGCCTCGACGGCGATGGCGGCGGTGCGCGAGTTCACGTGTCCCGGCATCGGGAAGTACCGGGTCACGAAGGTCACCTCGCCGGCGTAGTCGGCACGGAGTTCTTCGACGAACGGGTAGACGGCTCCGCACACCTCGCACTCGAAGTCGAGGAACTCGGTGAACGTGACCGTGCTGCCCTCGGCGACATCGAGTCGGTGGCTGTTCTCGGCGACGACCGGCGTGGTCGAGGCGGCAGCGCCGGGCGGCGCAGCGGGAGCCTGGTTCGCCGTGACGGCGAAGACGATGCCCACGGCGGCGATCACGAGCCCCCCGATCACGGCGAGCTGGATCTTCGTACTGTTCTTCATCGCCACGGGGGAAGCGCCTCTCGAGCCGTGCAGGGCGGATGCCTCGGGGAGGGGTGGTCTCCGAGGCATCCGTTGGTCTCGATACAGCGTACGGGCGTTCCCTCCGCGATGCTCTCAGTCTTCGGGGATGGCGCGTCCGAACGTCTCGAGGGTGATGACCTCGGGCTCGGGGCCGCCGCGCACCCCGGTGTCGAGCGCGTCGATCGCGGCCAGCTCGTCGCTCGTCAACTCGAAGTCGAAGACGTCGAAGTTCTCGGCGATCCGCTCGGGTCGCACGGACTTCGGGATCGCGGAGCGGCCCTGCTGCAGGTGCCAGCGCAGCATCACCTGGGCCGCCGTCTTGCCGTGCTGCTCGCCGATGCCGACGATGACCGGGTCGTTGAAGGTGCTGCGGCTCGAGTCTCCGCGGTACGAGGTGATGCCGCCGATCGGCGACCACGCCTGGGTGAGGATGCCGTGCTCGGCGTCGGCGGCCCGCACACCCGGCTGACTGAAGTACGGGTGCACCTCGACCTGGTTCACCGCCGGCACGACCTCGGTGCGCTCGAGCAGGGTCGCGAGGTGGTCGGGCATGAAGTTGCTGACGCCGATGGCGCGCACCCGGCCGTCGGCGAGCAGTCGCTCGAGCGCGCGATAGGCCCCGACCGTCGCGTCGAACGCGCTCGGCAACGCCTGGTGGAGGATGAGCAGATCGATCGTCTCGACGCCGAGCTTGCGGGCGCTCTTCTCGAAGGCGTGCAGGGTCTCGTCGTAGCCGTAGTCGCTGATCCAGACCTTGGTCTCGATGAAGACGTCGTCGCGCGCGAGTCCGGAGGCCCGGATGGCGTCGCCGACCCCGCGTTCGTTCCCGTATGCGGCCGCCGTGTCGATGAGGCGATAGCCCGTCTCGAGGGCGGTCTCGACGGCCTGCGTCGTGACCTCGGGAGGGGTCTGGAAGACGCCGAAGCCGAGCGCCGGCATCGTGACGCCGTTGTTGAGGGTGACAGTCGTGGAAGTCATGACTCCATCTGATCGCATCCAGTGTCGCTGCGGGAGTCCCCGACGAGACGAGTATCAGCAGTACCTGTCTTGCCGCGACGCACCGGCCTACCCTCGAGACATGGACAATCGCAGCGAGGTGCGCGAGTTCCTGCGTACGCGACGCGCCCGCATCACGCCGGAGCAGGCCGGTCTGCCCGCCTACGGCGGCAATCGCCGGGTACCGGGACTGCGCCGCGAGGAGGTGGCGATGCTCGCCGGTGTCAGTGTCGACTACTACACGCGTCTCGAGCGCGGCACGCTGACCGGGGCATCCGACACCGTGCTCGAAGCCCTCGCCAGGGCGCTGCAGCTCGACGACGCCGAGTCCGCCCATCTGTTCGACCTCGCTCGCGCCGCCAATGCCTCGCCGACTGCCAGGCGCCCGCGCACCAAGGCGGGCGAGGTTCGCCCGACCCTGCAGCGCGTGCTGGATGCGATCACCGAGGCGCCCGCGATCATCAGCACCACCCGCACCGACTACCTCGCGGCGAATCCGCTCGGCCGGGCCCTCTACTCCGTGGTCTTCGCAGCTCCGCAGCCGAACGGCGCGAGATTCGCCTTCCTCGATCCGGCCGCCGCGGACTTCTATCCCGACTGGGATCGCGTCACTCAGGACGTCGTCGCGGCGCTGCGCGGTGAGGCCGGTCGCAACCCCTACGACAAGCGACTCACCGATCTCGTGGGGGAGCTCTCGACGCGCAGCGAACGGTTCCGCACGCTCTGGGCGGCCCACAACGTGCGCCACCATCGCACCGGTGTCAAACGTCTCCACCATCCCGTCGTCGGCGCGATCGAGTTGAGCTTCGAGGCGATGGACCTGCCTGCGGACCCCGGGTTGAAGCTCTCGGTCTTCACCGCCGAGCCGGGCTCGACGTCGGCCGACGCGCTGAAGCTGTTGTCGAGCTGGGCTGCGACAGCGGATGCCGCGGCGGAGGCCGCTCGGGTCGACGACGCCTGAGGGGTCGACGACGCCTGAGGGCGGGGGCCACGAGAACCTCCGACGGAAGATCTCGTCGCGACACGTGTCGATCTCGACCGGTTTCGTTCGACGACTCAGTGAAGGCCGCCGCACGAGCGGCCGCTGAGGAGAGGAACCATCATGCAGTACTTCCTGACCGTCCCGCATGACACCGCAGACGAGCCGACGATGGCGTCGATGCAGGAGTTCGACCCGGCCGAGTTCGAGGCCATGATGGCGGCAGTCGGCGCCTTCAACGCTGCCCTCGAGGAGGCGGGCGCGCTCCGCTTCGCCGGCGGCTTGCAGCCGCCCTCGACGGCGAAGACCGTGGATGTCTCCGGGGGAGCGACGACCGTCGTCGACGGCCCGTTCGTCGAATCGGAATCGTACGTGGGCGGATTCTGGGTGATCGAGGCCGGCGATGAAGACGACGCCGTGCGGTGGGCGTCGTTGGCGGCGAAGGCGCTGGGGGGTCGCATCGAGGTGCGCGCCCTGCAGGAGGCACCAGGGGAGTGACCCGCGGTCGGCCCGCGCCTCCACGACGGCGAGCGGCTATCGTGTTGCGTATGCGAGACGAGGATGACTCGGCACCAGCGGCTGAGCGGATCACGAGGGAGTCCGAGCCGCCCTACCAGGCGCTGCTTCCGAACCTCGACCGCGTGTCGCGTTCGTCCTTCGCTGCGGGCACGGTGAGCCGTCGACGGATCGATCGAGCGTTGCTCGTCCTCGCCCTGGTCGCGCTGGCGATCGCGGCCGCCGTTGTCGTGCCACAGCTCGTCGGTGGTTGACGCCGTCGGCGACGTCGCTGCGTTTCGAGAGGGTTCCCCGATGGACTCGCGTTTCGTTGTTCGGCCCGCCCGAGTCGAGGACGTCCCCGCCATGGCCCGCATGCTCGTCGCATCATGGCGTGAGACGTATCGCGGCGCGATGCCCGATCGCGTGCTCGACGATCCAGGGCTCGTCGAGGCTCGCGAACGCTTCTGGACCGCCGCCCTCGTCGATGAGCGCTACCGTGCGAACCGGGTCGCGTTGGCCGAACGGGAGGGAATCGTCATCGGGGTCGCGATGGCCGGCCCGCCGGAAGACCCGGCGCCCGAATGGAGTACGCACCTCTACGTGCTGTACGTCCTCGCGTCCGAACACGGCACCGGCGCCGGCGCGGCGCTGCTCGACGCCGTCATCGAGAACGACGACGAGTCGGTCGCCCTGTGGGTTTCCGATCCCAACCCGCGGGCGCAGGCGTTCTATCGGAAGCACGGCTTCCGTGCCGACGGCACGGTGCAGAGCGTGCAGGGCGTCCGAACGATCCGAATGGTGCGAATCCGTTCGAGGGAGTCGGGCTGAAGAGTCGCCGGCCTGAAAGAACCGACGCACCTACTGAAGGGCCGAGGTCTGCAGCGGATGGACGAGACCTAGTAGCGCTCCCGAGGGTTGCGCGTGAGCCGTTCTGACTGGTCGATCGCGTGCTGGCGAGCGACCTCGGCATCCGGCTGCACCGCGGTGCTGCTCGGGGTCTTGCTGCGTCGCCGCTTCAGCCAGGCTGCGATGAATCCGCCTCCGACGAGCAGGACTGCGACAACACCGAGCGTCAGCCAGCCGCTCGCGTCCATGTCAAGAGGAAGGTCGCTCATGGCGGCAGTCTAGGTCTCCTGCGATCCGTTCAATCGGCAACCACGACGCGATGGCCTCCAGACGAACCGGCAATCTCGTCCCGAACGAGGAGGATGCGCGGGGGAGTGCAGGCGCGATCACCCCAAGGCGATGCGCTTCCGCAACGTCTCCGCCAACGACGCCACGTCGACCGAAGTCGTCGTCTCAACCGGCACAACCGGGAGGCCGGTGATCGGTACGGCGGACGAGCTCAGCGCCTCCCACTCTGAAAGGCGCCCAGCGTCGGAATGCGCAGCATGGCGATCCCGCGTGAGGAACCGTTCTCGAGCGATGTCAAGCGAAGTATGGCACCAGACTTCGACGCCGCGCGGGGCGCCGAGCGCGTTGTAACCGCTGCGAAAGAAGGAGTTGTCGCGACCTGCCGCCCAGAAGGACTCGACGATGACCGTTCCGCTGAGCATCCCGGCTATCGCCCAGGCGTTCTCAGCGGCGACTGCTCCGAGCCGCGACGTCGGCAAGGGAACGTTGATCGCATCGCTGAGCGCTTCTTTGATCGAATCCTTCGCGACCAAGGGAACCGCGAGTTCTCGTGCCAGGGGACCGGTCAGGGTCGTCTTGCCCGCGCCCGGGATGCCGTTGACCACGATCAGGAAGTCGATCACGATCTGAGACTAGATGCTGCGATCTCGCTGCCGGCAGCTCTCCACTCGAGCCCTTGTGTTCGGAGGCGTCGTGTTCTCGAGTAGACCGCCTGATCGGCTGCTGCACTTGGCGTTCGACGGAGCCTCGTCGGGCCAGCAGAATGACTGTTGTGAACAGCGACGGCGAGTGGTGGGACGTTGTGGACGTCGACGGCGTACTGACGGGGGAGACCTTCCGCAGGGGTGCGTCCAATTGGCCGGCTGGGCGCTTCCATTTGATCGTCGCAGTCTGCGTGCAGCGCGAGGACGGAGCTGTCCTCCTCACGCAGCGTGCAGCGGACAAGAAGGAATTCCCGCTCTCGTGGGAATTCCCCGGTGGCAGTGCGTTGGTCGGCGAATCGAGCCGAGTAGCCGCGAATCGCGAACTGCTTGAGGAAACGGCCCTTGACGTACCCGCGGATTCGCTCGAGCTGATCGGTCGTTTCGTTGAGGCGTCGGCTCTGCTCGACTTCTATGTCGCCAGTGAGCCGGCCGAAGCGGACCTGATACTGCAGGCGAGCGAAGTGGCAGCGGCTGAATGGGTCCCAGTTCACGAAGTAGAACGCCGGGCAAACGCCGGTGCGATGGCCGTCCCGTGGTCAGCACGTCTGGACGCCCTCTGGCCTCGCGCCGTACGGTCGCTCAGGGACACCCTCTGAGCGTTGTCGCATCAGTATTGGACGACACCTTGTGATTGGACGACACCTTTGTGCTCAACATTCCGGGGGAGTGGCATCCGTAACGATAGAGAGAACGATCGGTCCTCGTTTCGGCAAAGCGAGTTCTCCACGAGTTGGTACGTGCTTCCGGCCGGAATGATAGAGGGCATGTCAGTTGATCGCTCTTACATCCGAGTGAAGGCCATGCTCGTCTCACCGAACGACGACGGCTCTCGCCACCTCGTCAGCAGGAACGCTCCGACCAGCGAGAATCCGCTGGGCTTTCACCGGCTGATCGGCGGCAGTGTCGAGCTGGGGGAGACGCACCAGGAAGCGATTATCCGCGAGGTGCACGAGGAGCTTGGAGCCCGCATCCTCGACCTCACCCATCTGGGCATGGTCGAGAGCATCTTTCGCTACAACGGCGAACTCGGACACGAGATCGTCGCTCTCTACTCTGGCAGGTTGGAGCCAGCGCCAGCGGATGAGGGCGGGACGCTCACCGAGTCGGATGGCTCAGTGGTTCCTGTTGTTTGGCGACCATTCGATGACGCCGACATCACGGTACCGCTGTACCCGGCAGGGGCACGCAATTGGATTCGCAGCTCGCTCACCTAAGCCGTCGCATCGTGCGAGGCCTGCAGGATTGCCGGTGCAACTCGACCTTTTGCCGGTGGAGGCTTGATTCCAACTCGTGAATTGCCTACGCCGATAATGCACATTATGTCGGAATAAAGCGGGCAAAGGTCAGATTCGGCGCTTCGTTGAAGCCTGCGCAACTCCCCTACGGGTTTCAGGAGCGATGCCCACGAATCATCTCGACCCGAGAGAGAATCACACCTGACCGACCACAACCCGATGCATCACCCCGCGAGCCGCCGCGTACGCGACCTCGTCTACGAGACGCTCGCCGCTGAGGGCCGCGCACCGTCCGTCGGGGAACTCGCCCGCATGACCGGCAGCTCGACCGCCCGGGTCCAGGGGCTGCTCACGGAGCTGGCCGACGCACACGCACTCGTCCTGAGCGCCGAGGGCGACCGGATTCGGATGGCCCACCCGTTCACCGCCGCCCCGATGGCATTCGTCCTGACCCCGGTCGACGGCCACGACGACCGCCGCTGGTGGGGCGGCTGCGCCTGGGATTCCTTCGGCATCAGCGCGGCGCTGAAGCTCGACGTGCGCATCGACACTGCCTGCCCACAGTGCGGCGAGCACATCTCGGTCCACGCCGGCCCCGAGACGGCGCCAGAGGGCGAGCTCGCCGTCCGATTCCCGAGGCCCGCGGCCCAGTGGTGGGAAGACGTCGTCGCCACCTGCACGATGATCCGGCTGTTCTGCTCCCGCGAGCACGCCGAGCTGTGGACAAACGAGCACTCGCCCGGCAACGGCTACATCGCCGACGCCCGCACCGTATGGGACCTCGCGCAGGCTTGGTACGGAGACCGCATCGAACCAGACTTCGAGCCACACACCCGCGAGCACAACCAACGGCTGCTGGAAGAGCGTGGCCTCACCGGCGAATTCTGGCAGCTGCCCTGAGTGCGCTGAACCACAAGCCTTGTTGAAGTTCAGTGAAGCGACTTCACCATCGAAGAATCCCCGATCGACTGAAACTGCAGGCTCATCCGAGTTCGAGGACGTACTCCGTCTCGGAATCCGCGAACTGCACAACTACAGTCACCGGCCGCTTGTTCACTGAGGACGGGAGTTCGAACACGTGCGTCGTTGCCGCCATGTCTGCTGTGCATGGGTCGTGCGGCGATGGGCCGAACTCGACCCGCACTTCGTCCGTGTCGAGGACCTGCAGCTCGCTTGCGACGGATGGGCAGCTGCTGCTGCCGACCGTGATCACCCCGAACGCAGCTTCACTCACCCAGCCGACAACCGGGTGACCGTCAGGGAGGTCCGGACCAGGTCCCTCCCAGCCATCGGGCATCCCCCTCACGACACGATCGGCTTGGGACTCGTCGCCGATGCCGCTGCCTGGCGCGTCGGCGGCGCAGCCCGCGATCGTCAACATCACAGCGAGCATTGTGCCGCCCACTCTCACCCGTGTCAGCCTTCGAGTACTACCGCGGTCCGAACCAGATGCCTTCATATTGTGTTGGTGTCTCGAAGCGGGCCTTGTTCGACAGCCGAGATTGTTTCGTTATCGACTCGATGCAGCGATCGCTACCATCGCCGGGCAGCGCTCGATGAATCGGTCGCCCGAACCGTGCCCCGCAGCATCTCCCCCAGCGGCAAGAAGATGCCGTTTGCCAGCTCATCGAACCTGCCGATCCGACCCTTCAGCGGGCGTTCCGGAAGGACATGGTGACCAGAGCGAGCACGTCTGCGGTGCTGCTTTCCATTGCCGTCGGCACCCATTTCTCCGGCCAGACTCGTCCGTGGCTCACCCACGCCGTCGCCAGACCTGCTGCCCGCGCTCCTCCAATGTCGGCCTGGACATGGTCGCCGACCATCCACGCGACTCCGTCGGCCCCTGCGATTTCGCGTGCAGCCGCGAAGATTCGTGCGTCAGGTTTCTTGAAACCGAGCTCGCCCGAAATGGCACTCCCAGTCACGATTTCAGCGAGCCCCGTGCGCCGGAGTTTCATCCGCTGCTGTTCGGATTCTCCGTTGGTCACGATCACGAGGCGTTCACCGATTGCCGCCAGCGCATCGAGCTGCGCCAAGACGCCGGGATAGCACTCGATGTAGTCGACGTGCTCATAGAGCAGTCGCCTTACAAGACCATCGACATCGGAAGCATCGGGCATCAACCTGTCGAGGATCATCCCCGCCAGCTCAGCGCGCGGAGTGTATCCGTGTGCGTCAGCTTGAATGAGCCATTCGACATCCGACGCATCCCCACCCCACGACGCGATCGCGGCGTTCACCCAACGCGAGAATGCGGCGTCTCGATCCACGAGCGTGTTGTCAAGGTCAAGAAATACGGGCACGGATGGATCCTATGAGGCCACCGATTTCCGACCCCACTGGCCCCTGCCGGGGAAGGCGGCCCTCCCCCAGTGCTTCTCTTCGCCGCTCGCGGGCGATCGTCCTTCCGTTGGCCATCGCGTCGGGTGGCTTGTCCTTGTGCGGTGGCTCTTCTTCAGCGATGTGATGGATGATCCCTCGTTGTTCTACCTCTTCCACCGGCGCTTGCGACTGGCGGGCGTAGGTTGGCCTGCATGAGCATCGTTGGACCACTCGGTCATGTCGTCGAGAACGCCACGCGCGCTGATGCGTTGGAGGTTGCGCGGCAATTCCTGGCCGAGGCTCACCCCCTTGCGTCGGCCGCAGTCCTCGCGGGAAGCGTCGCGGCGGGCACCTCAACGTCGACCTCCGATCTCGACATCGCGATCTACTACACGGATCGGACCGCCAACGCTGCGGTGACGCTCGAGTACGCCGGTTGGCTGATCGAAACCTTCCTCTACGATCCGACGTCGCTGACCGAGTGGTTCGATCGTGAGGCTCTGCAGCGTCGCCCGGTGGCCATCGACATGTGGGCGCGAGGAGTTCCAGTCGTGGGATCCGACACCCTGGCCGAGGTTCAACAGGGTGCTCGTTCGCGACTAGATCTGGGCCCCGAATCTCTGAGTGACTCCGAGTCGGCCGAGCTGCGATATCAGCTCACCGCGGCGGTCGATGATCTTGCAGGCGTGAGTGACGCCGCTGAGGAGTACGCAATCGCATCGCGTGTCTTCGAGAACACTGCCTGCCTCCTGTTGATGACGAACGGTCAGTGGGTGGGCTTCGGAAAGTGGCTGATTCGACGGCTGCAGCAGTTCGACGATGCGGACGCGCATGCGCTCGTCGAGTGGGCGCGAGACCCGCATCGCACCACAGGAACGCTGGTGCGACTCGCCGAACATGTACTCGATCGCGCGGGCGGACGGTTGCAGGCTGGTCATACGCGCGGCGCTCCCTGAACACCGATCGGGACGTCATCGATCGGAGCAGAGTTGGTCATCCACGAATGATGGTCGACCAGGGTGCCGCGACTACGTTGGCCGTGCCCGCCGTTCGACGATGAAGGCCTCCTTGCCGTCTACGTAGGCGATCCGGTCATCAGGATGCTGGATGGACAGATTGACCTTGAGCTCCCGGTACGCATCTCGTTCAGACGGGTGAGCTCGCAGGAAATCACGGAAGCCGATGTAGTACTGCCATTCTCGTGACCCGTGCTCCAATACATGGAGATTTGCGAGCCGGATCATCGGCTGGAGCTCATAGCCGTACATGCGATCCGGACGAACGTCGTTCGCGTCACCACGGAACACGAACCCGAGTTCGGTGAGCCAGTCATGAACCTCGGCATACACGTCGCTAAGCCGGATAGGTTGACGAACCCCAATTCCGATATCCAGGATCGGCTTCGCCGCCAGCCCAGGGACCGATGTCGATCCAATGTGCTCGATCGCAACGACCGCATTCGGCGCGTCGAATGCCATGGCCGCGCGAACATCATCAAACGTGCGCGCCCAAGTATCAGTTGCTGGCGTGATCTGTACGATGCCCCGAGGGAGCCCCAGGGCTGAACCTGCGAAGGCGATCGCTAGAGCACCGGCGTGAGACATCTCGCCAGACTAGTCCGGCGAGATGCTGTCGAGTCCCGCGTCGCACCTTTCAGATGGTAGCCACACCAGTTCGACCGCAATCACGGGGAATTCATTGTCGAGAAGCGCGACGGTGCAATACGCGTTGGCGGCGAGCCGCCCAAGAGCATTGCGATCCGTCCCGAGATCCGGCGGGTGCATGAGCGGCGCGCGGCGACTTCGATGAGGCGGACGGTTACTCGACAACGACGACGTAGGCGTCGTGGGAATCCGCCCAGTCGGTAGCCGCCGCGACCATCGCGTCTTGGTCGCTGGTGCCTGCTAGCCCGGTCCCGCCAGATTCGTCCACGGAGGAGACCGTGCCCCAAGCACCGAAGCCCAAGTAGACGATGACGACGGTGCGACCAAACTCGTTCGCATATGAAGTCGCCACCTCGCGGAGGCTTCTCATGCCCGCCATGGGCGCGAACTCGTCGTCGGTCTGTGCCTGAGCCGCGCCAGGCGCCGCATCGGCGATGATTTGGTCTATGACCGGCTGCGGGAGGGGCCGTCCGGGTGTCACGACAACGACGGTGCCATCGTGAAGGGTGATGTCGCGGGGTGCGTTCCTCGCGAGTACCTGCTTCTCGAACTCGGAAAGCTCGCCGTCCTCGTCCGTGTCCCCTTCGATCGCAGCGGAGGCGGCCGCGTTCGGGGTCGTCTGGGTCTCGGGCAGGAACGAGGCGTCCGCATTGGTGCAGCCGGTGAGCAGCGGGAGCATCAGCAGCGCGGTGAGGGCGACGCAGCCAGTCGGGGTCTTCATCATTCGGCGAATCTATCGCCCGACAGAGTGCAGATCGTGACCCTGTCGAAGGCTGGACGTATCCTCTCCCCCACTGTCGGTCATCTGAGCACTGTGATAGACAACCGGGATGTACGAGGTCCTCACGTTCGTTGATCAGCTACGACTGATCAACGAACGGTCGGCAGCCTTCCGCGCTGCAGTGGCCGCGGCACCCGATCTGGACGCTCAGATGCGGACCCATCCCGAACGGACACTGTTCGATCACGTGCGACACGTGGGCATGGGTCGCCGGAAGGCGGCCGCCATCGTCACCGCCGGACCCGCGGATGCTCCCCCGGATGAGTCCGCGTGGGGAGGCGGTATGGATACGTCTCGGGAGCGCGAGGAGCTCCTGGCCTGGTGGGTCGAGTCCATTGATCATCTGGAGAGCGTGCTGCGCGAGGCGGGTCCGGATCGTGGCTGCTGGACGTGGTGGGCGGACTCGCCGTCACCGCAAACCTCCGGGGCTTGGGCGCGACGCCAGCTCCACGAGATCGCGGTGCACACCTACGACGTCCAGCTCACCGTGGGTTCCCCGCAGCCGATACCGAGGAGGATCGCCCTCGACGGTTTCGACGACTGCCAGTACACGCTCTGCGCGACGACTGTCGCTTGGCCTCACGACCCCGCCATCGTCGACTACCACGCCACCGAGGGCCGCTCCTGGCGCCTCCGGCTGTCCCACGACGGCGCACAGGTCACCCACCGCAAGCCCACTGCCGGCGAGGACCTCGACACGACCGACGCCTCCGCCCGGGGCACGGCCAGCGACTTGGTCCTGTTCTTCTACGGCCGCATACCGCTGGAATCGTTGGAGTTCGACGGCGATCGTCGCATCTTCGATCAGCTCGCAGTCTGGGACCCATCCGTGTGACGGCCGACGACATGCGATCGCATGTACTCCCCGAGGCCGCGAGCCACTCCCCCGTCGGAGTCGGGCAGTTCGTTCCCAGCGGTCGTTCGGCCGAGAATCGCGTACGAGCTGCCGCGACGGCCGCCCGAGCACTAATCTGGACAGGGATGTACGAGAAGGAGTTGCCATGTCGACGATCAGCACACCGCTCAAGCGCGCGGATGCTCGGCGCAACATCGAGGCCATTGTCGAAGCGGCGACGGCTCTGCTCGCGGTGAACCCTGACGCGAGCGTGCAGGACATCGCGAAGGCCGCAGGGGTCGGCCGGGTGACCTTGTACGGGCATTTCGACTCCCGCGCAGCTCTCGTCACCGAGGTTGCGGCCCGGGCGATCGCCCAGACCGAGGAGTCGCTGCGCGACGTCGATATCGACGGTGACGCCCGCGATGCGATGGCGCGGCTGCTCGAGGCCACCTGGCATCTCACGCATCGATTCGGGGGGATCGTCATCGCCGCGGGCCAGGTGCTCCCACCCGACGAGATGCGGCGCGCCCACGAGGCGCCTGCAATGCGAGTGCGCGCCCTTCTGGAGCGCGGTCGGCAGGAGGGTCGGTTCCGAGCCGACATGCCCGTGGAGTGGCAGATCACCGCGATTCAGGCGGTGCTGCATGCCGCATCGAGCGCCGTGCACCGCGGCGAGATCTCCGCCGATCAGGCGCCACGTCTCGTCAGCGACACCGTACTCGCCGCCCTCGTGTCGCCGGCCTGAGGCGCCGATAGCGCAGCCCTCCCGGTCATTGCGACGTGGCTGATGTGCGACGTGGGAGGAAGGCGACCGCGAGCGCTGCTGCGACGGCCGCCACTGTGGCTGCGAACCAGAACCCGTTGTTGTACTCGGTCAGACCGCCCTCGGCCAAGGCTGCAGCGGCGACGCTCGAGACGGCGGAGACTCCAGTCGCGGCACCGAACTCATGGAAGGTGCTCAGCGCTCCCGAGCCGACGCCGGCTTCGTGGGGCGCGACCGCAGAGAAGGTGCTGGTCGCAGAGGCGACGAACGTCATGCCGGTGCCGAGCGACGCGATGCTCATCGCGATGACGAGGACCGTCATGCTCGCGAATCCGGCCGCGGCGACCATGCCGAGCGCTGCGATGGCGAGACCGACGACGGCGACGATGCGAACGCCGAAGCGGCCGATGGCCCGTCCGCCGAGTTGCGCGCCGGCGATCGATCCGAGCGCCACGGGGATGAAGACGAGCCCTGTGTCGAGAGCGCTGAACTCATGGACGTGCTGGAAGATGAAGGAACCGAGGAAGAACACCGCGATCATGAGGGCGGTGGCGACGAATATGAGTCCCAGGCCGGCGATGACCGGTCGGCGGGTGAGCATGCCGGGGTCGATCAGCGGAGAACGGGCGACGTGCTGTCGCCACGCGAACAGCGCGTAGCCGACCGCACCGGCAACGATCGGCAGGAGCGTTGCGAAGCTGAACCAGCCGGCATCGCCGGCCACAGTGAGTCCGTAGATCACCGCCGCCGTCGACAGCGTGACGAGGGCGGCTCCGAGCAGGTCGAGACGTCCGCCAGCCCCCGACAGCGCGGGCACCGTGCGGGCGAGCGCGACGAACAGGACCGCACCGATGGGGACGTTGATCCAGAACACCCATGACCAGCCTGGTCCTGAGGTCAGCAGCCCGCCGAGGATCACGCCGATGGCGGCACCGGCACCACCGAGCGCGGACCAGACGCCGAGTGCTTTCGCGAGTTCGGCGCCCTGGAAGACGCGCGCGATGATCGAGAGCGCAGCGGGTGACATCGCGGCCGCCCCGAGTCCCTGCAGCGCGCGACCGGCGAGCAGGGTGCTCGGGTCGGTGGCGAAACCGGTGAGCAGCGACGCGATGGTGAACACGGCGAGCCCGGTCAGCACGATCCTTCGGCTTCCGAATACGTCGGCCGCCTTGCCGCCGAGCAGCATCAGTCCGCCGAACACGAGCGCATAGATGCTCACCACCCAGGTGAGCGCGCTGCGCGAGAGGTCGAGGTCAGCGCCCATCTGCGGGAGTGCCAGCGCGACGACGGTGACGTCGACGATCAGCATGAGCTGGGCGATCCCGAGGAAAGCCAGCATCCTCCATCGACGCCGATGCACGCCGCTCTCGGTGAGTACCTGGTCGGCCGAATCGGACATCGGAGAGCTCCCTGTAAATCGAACTTGACTGTACGAGTTGGAATCTAACATGAACACGTGTGTTCAACAAGGGGCCCGCATTCGCATCTACTTCCCCGCTGTCGGCACCGGCGCGATGCCCCGTGCAAGCAGTGATCGCCTTCGGCTGTTGCCAGTACGAACGTGCACGTTGACAGGCGATGAACGCAATTCGTACACTGCCGTTCAACATGACAACCGACGACATGCGATCTCGCGCAGCCCGGAGGCGGCAACGTGTACGGTCCGGTGAAGACGCGCCGCGCCGATCAAGGGAGAGAACAGGATGAGACCACTTCGATACTCCATCAACGTCACACTCGACGGCTGCTGCCATCACGAGGCAGGGCTGCCGCCCGACGAGGAGTCGATGCGCTACTGGGCCGCCGAGATGGAGCGAGCCGATGCCCTGCTCTTCGGCCGGGTGACCTACGAGATGATGGAGTCCGCATGGCGGCGGCCGGCTACGGGCACATGGCCCGACTGGATGGATGAGTGGCAGCTCCCGTTCGCCGAGGCCATCGACGGGGCGAAGAAACACGTCGTGTCGAGCACGCTGAGCGATGTCGACTGGAATGCCGAGCTGCTGCCAGGCGACTTGGGGCAGGCGGTCGAGCGGCTCAAGAAGGAGCCTGGCGAGGGCCTGTTCGTGAGTGGCGTCACGCTCCCCTTGGCATTGGCAGACCTGGGACTGATCGACGAGTACGTGTTCGTCGTGCAGCCGATCCTTGCCGGACACGGGCCGACGTTGCTTGCCGGTCTGCGCGAGCGCATCGAGCTCGAGCTCGTCGATCGCCAGGAGTTCACCTCGGGGGTGTTCGCGCTGCGATACCGGCCCACGCGATCAACGGCGTGACGGGAACGCTCCTGACGGTTCGAGCGGGTGCAGGGCCATTCGGCACTCGCACCCGCATCGGCGTTCACGGGAGAACGCGAAACCTGCGTCCGTCGAAGCTGACGATGTCACCGTGCTGCAGCTGGCGCCCGCGTCGGCGATCGACCTCGCCGTTCACGGCCACATCGCCGGCGATGATGGCCTCTTTCACGTCTCCGCCGGAGTCGAGGAGTCCAGCGAACTTCAGGAACTGCCCGAGGCGAATCACCTCACCACCGATCGGGACGTCATCGATCGGAGCCGAGTTCGTCATCCTCGGATAGTAGTCGACCCGGCGCCCGCAAGCCGACTCCCCCACCGGCGTTCGCCCGGGTGGCCGGTGACCAGCGACGGTGCGGCGCGCCCGGCACCGGAGTAGCCTGTGCGCCAGTTCTCCTGACGACGCGGAGGGAGCGGATCATGGCCGGGAAACCGCTGCGATGCCGTATTGGCCTGCACAAATGGGTGATCCAGCATCAGGTCGAGACCGGCGTGGGCTTCTACGTCTGCGCTCGTTGCGGAGCAGACCGGTCGTCTGACGGCCCGTCGGTGCCTCACGGTCTGTCAGGCTGACCTCATCGAGGCTTCCGGAGTTGCGCGAGCGGACCATCGACTTCGGCACGTTGCCCGTGCTCAGTGCGCTCAGTCGTTACCTCCAGCTCGCGCGACCGCCGGTCATTCGCCAGGCGACTCGGATGCATCGGCGTCGTGTCGAACGCGCTGTTGCTGCCACCGAACGGCTCGCGCAAGCCACGAGGTGGGTACGAATCGCGGATCGTCCCGGTGCAGGAGTTCATTGCGCACCGCGCGAATGGCGAGGGGGATGCACAAGGCGATCCCGACGATCGCGCTCCAGAAGAGGAAGTCCAGAACGAATTGCATCAGCTCGGGGCGCAGTCGGAGGTCGCACGGTGCCGAACGACGAATTCGCGCATGGCGCCAACCTACTCCCCGGCCGCCATTCCCCGCGCGAGCGTGCGAGCTCAGTCCCGATACGCCGCCAGGAACACGCGGACACCTGACTCCAGCCCGGACTCCACTTCGGCTTCGGTGATCGCGTCGAACCGGCCGGTCATCATGATGCGGTTGCTCGGAATCCAGAGCAGCAGTCCGGCGAGCTGGTTCGCGGCGATCCGCGGCTCATCCACACGCAGCCAGCCACGCTCGCTCGCGCTGGCGAGCAGGTCGGCCATGTGCCCGATCGTGAGCTCGAACGCGCCCTCGTAATAGGCGCGTCCGATATCGGGGAACCGCGCCGCCTCGGCGATGACGAGCCGGCGGAATCGTTGCACACGGCGATCGAGCACCGAGTCGGTCAACAGCCGAGCCAGTGCCCGCACCACCGCTTCCCCATCGTCGTAGGCATCGATGTCGAGGCGCACGATGGAGTCGTGCACCCGGTCGACCATGTCGGAGATGAGCGCACGGAAGAGCCCCTCCTTGTCGCCGAAGTACTTGTACACGGTCTGCTTCGAAGCGGCCGCGGCCGCCGCGATCACGTCGGTGCTCGCGCCCGTGTACCCGTCGAGCACGAATGCGTCGAGCGCGGCGTTCAGGATTCGTGCTCGTGTCGCCTCGACACGTGGGTTGGTGTTCATGCCTTGACTCCTCCGGTACTCATCAGTACCGTACCATTCAGTACCGTACTGAACGGTACCGTTCAGACGAAGGAAGACTCCCATGACCCAGTTCATCCACTCCGCCGATGGCACGTCGATCGGTTTCGACGACCTCGGCCACGCAGACGCCCCCGCCGTGATCCTCGTGCACGGCGCGACCGCCTACCGCGCCATCTCCCCCAGCGCTGCAGCGCTCGCCGCCACCGGCGGCCTCCGCGTCATCACCTACGACCGCCGCGGTCGCGGCGAGAGCGGCGACGCCGCGCAGTACGAGGTCGAGCGCGAGATCGAGGACATCGCCGCCCTCGTCGAACACGTCAGCGGCACCGCGATCCTGCTCGGCGAGTCCTCGGGCGCCGTGCTCGCACTCGAAGCCGCGCTCGCCGGAGTGACACTCGCTGCGGTCGCCGCCTTCGAGCCGCCGTTCATCGTCGACGACGCGCGTCCGCCGATCCCGGCGGACTACGTCGCTCGGCTCGACGCATTCGCCGCCGACGGCGATCGGCTCGGAGCACTTCGGTACTTCTCGCTCGAGGCGGTCGGACTGCCCGCGGAGATGGTCGACCAGATGATGGCGTCACCGTTCATCGCCGCAGTGGAGCCGTTCGCCGGCACGCTCCGGTACGACGCGCGCGTCATGGGCGACACCATGGCCGGAAACGTCGCGGCGCTCGAGCGCTTCGCACCGATCCCGGTCCCCGTCACGGTCATGGTCGGCGAATCGACGTTCCCGTCGATCCGTTCCGGCGCCGAGGCCTTCGCAGCGCTCGTTCCCGGCAGCGAACTGGTCATCGTGCCCGGCGGCGACCACCAGCTTCCCGCAGACGCCGTCGCCCCCCTCCTCCGTTCGATCGCCGTGGGCGTCTGACATGCCCCGGACCATCACCGCCGAACTCTTCGCGAGCGCCGACCTCGTCGTCGAAGCGCCGGAGGCGTGGCACTTCCCCTGGGTCGGCGAGGAGATGCTCGCCGAGGTCGCACGGGAGCAGGGCGAAGCATCCGCACTGCTCCTGGGTCGCCGCACCTACGAGGTGTTCGCCGGCTCGTGGCCCGACCGTGGCGACGAGGTACCGCTCGCCCGCCGGCTCAATGCGATGCCGAAATTCGTCGTCTCGACGAGCACGCTCGGCTCACCGGCCTGGCACAACACCGAGCTGGTCGGGTTCGACGACCTGGCAGAGCTGAAGGATCGCGGAGAAGGTCGCATCACGGTGGCCGGGAGCATCCGACTCGTGGAATCACTGATCGCCGGCGGTCTGCTCGACGAGCTCCGCATCCTCACCCACCCGGTGATCCTCGGCGAGGGTCGCCGCCTGTTCGACGCCTACGACGGGCCCCGGGTCGACCTCGAGCTCGTCGAGTCCCGCACGCTCGAGCGGGGCGTCCAGCTCGCCGTCCACCACCCGCGCGTGCAGCACTGAAGCCACGCAGCACGCAAGCACCGAGAAGGAGCACGACCATGTCCCAAGGGCAGTCATACCTCGACAACGTCGAGACCTCGACCGGACTCACACCTCGCCGGTTCATCGAACTCGCCGATGAGCGGGGACTCGGAGCCGTCGGCACCAAGACCGGCGAGGTCGTCGCGTGGTTGAAGAACGACTACGGGCTCGGGCACGGTCACGCGATGGCGATCGCCCAGGTCATCAAGCACCGCGAGACCGTCGACATCAGGAACGCCGAGTGGACGCCCGAACCGCCGGTCAGCATCGGCCGACTCTGGCTCGACGGGAAGAGCACCCGGCCGTGGTGAGGCGCGACAGCCGCATCCACGGTCGGTGATCGACGGTGATCGACGCGAACGGGCCCATTGTTTGACGACCGTCTCATAACCGATACTGTTGTACCTGTGTCAAATAATCAACCGGCGCGACTCTCTCCAGAGCAACGTCGCGATCAGATCCTCGATGTCGCGACCCGCTATCTGTCGCACTCGACGTACGACTCGATGTCGATGCAGGCGATCGCCGCCGAGGCCGGGGTGACTCGTGCCCTCGTGCACCACTACTTCGGCGGCAAAGACGGTCTCTACGACGCCGTCGTCGCGCGTGAGGTCGGCGTGCTCCTCGAGCTGACCGCCCTCGACCCGTCGCTCTCCCCCGAACAGAACCTCGATCGCGCACTCGGTGCCTACTTCGACTACTTCTCATCGACCGGCGGGGAACTGCGGAGGTTCTACGCGTCCGTGGCGTCAGCGCCGAAGCACGACCATCCGGTCGCCGACGCGCACCTCGTGCAGATCGACCGCATCATCGGCGCACTCGGCGTTCCCGACTCCCCCCGCAACCGCATCGCAGTGGCGGCATGGCTCACGTTCGTCGTCGAAGCCGCCAATGAATCGGCGGCGCGGCCCGAGGTCACCAGGGACGATGTGCTGTCCATCTGCCGCGCTGCATTGCGTGCCGCCGTCTCCGACACGCCCACCTGATCGGCCGAGTCCGCGCACCGCCCCGACCCCCGCCCACCCGAACCACGAAGGACTCCACCATGAAACTCGTCATCCTCGGCGCCACCGGCCATGTCGGGAGCGAGACCGTCGACCAGGCACTGAAGGCCGGCCACGAGGTCGTCGCATACGCGCGTCGCCCCGAAGTGCTCGCGGCCAGGCCCGGACTGACCATCGTGGGCGGGTCCATCACCGACGTGCCGGTCATGGCCGCCGCGTTCGCCGGCGCTGACGCCGTGATCTCCGCCGTCGGATC
This sequence comes from Agromyces sp. NPDC056965, assembly GCF_042673425.1. Lineage (NCBI taxonomy): Bacteria > Bacillati > Actinomycetota > Actinomycetes > Micrococcales > Microbacteriaceae > Agromyces > Agromyces sp. NPDC056965. Next base: position 83,472 of record NZ_JBHURI010000003.1, read on the forward strand.
GACCGAGGCGGGTTTCGCCCGGAAGACGCTCCCCGCGATCACCGCTGCGGTCTCGCAGGCCGGCGTTCGACGATTCGTGCTCGTCTCGGCCTTCGGCGTCGGCGACACCAGGCAGAAGGCATCCGGCTTCGCACGCCTCATCTACGCGACGGTGGTCAAGAAGCTCTTCGTCGACAAGGAACTGGCCGAGGCCGCGGTGCTCCCGACGCTCGACCTCGACTGCACGGTCGTCTACCCCGTCAACCTGAAGGCCGGCCCGTCGGTCGGCGCAGCCGTCGTTCCGCTCGAACGGGTCGAGAGCGTCCCCGGCCTGCCGACCCTCCCGTACATCGACGTCGCCGAGGCCCTCGTGCGCACCGCCGAGGATGAGGCACGCGTCGGTCAGCGACTCCTGATCACCACGAACGACGGCTACCGCGGCATCTGAGCGCCTGCCGATGCGCCGTCACTCGTTCGCGTGGCGTTCGGCGTACTTCTCGAGCCGCCGACCCGTCGCAGGCATGCCGAGCTCGTTGTAGGGCCCACCGACCTCGTGCTCGGGCAACCGCACGTCGGTGGGGCAGACCAGCACCGTGTTGGCCGTCGAGTGATCGATGAAGTGCTCGAACATGGGATGCCCGCAGATCGGACATGCCTTGCCGTCGGTCGGCTCGAGCGGCGCCTCGTCCGTTGGAGCCGGCGGGTTGCTGAACACGGGTTCCAGCACCCGATCGACCTTGTCGAAGAAGTGGGTGAATGCGTTGCCGTCATCACGGCTCGCGTCGTCACGTGCCATCATGCGCCTGATGGTACGCCTGCTGCGCACCGCGCCGCCACTGCACTCCCGTACGCCGGGTACCCGGCCTCCGCACGACACCGCCCGCGAATAGGCTTGGCACATGACGGATGCCCCAGACACACGCCAGGTCACGATCATCACCGGTGCGAGCCGCGGCATCGGCGCGGCGATCGCCGAACGTCTCGCCGTCGACGGCCACGACCTCGTGCTCACCTATCGTGAGCGACGCGACGAGGCCGATGCGATCGCACGTCGCTGCGCGGCATCCGGCGCCCGAGTGCTGCTGCTGCAGGTCGATCTCGCCGACCTCGAGGCGGCGGCCGCCGTCGTTCCCGCGGCGCTCGCCGAGTTCGGGCGGGTCACCGGCCTCGTCAACAACGCCGGCATCACGGGGCTCATCGGTGGCTTCCTCGATGCGTCCATCGAAGAGAGCGACGAGCTCTTCCGCGTGAACGTGCTCGCACCCATCGTGCTCACGCGGGCCGCGATCGCCCACATGGCCACCGATCGAGGCGGGGCCGGCGGCAGCGTCGTGAACATCTCCTCGGGGGCGGCCCGCAGCGGTTCGCCGAACACGTACATCCCCTACGCCATGAGCAAGGCGGCGCTGAACGCGCTCACCACGGGCGCTTCGAAGGAGTTCGGCCCCGTCGGCGTGCGCGTCAACACGGTCTCCCCCGGCACGACGTACACCGAGATCCACGCGGCGGCCGGCCGACCGAACGCCCCCGAAGAGCGCGCGCCGAACATCCCGATGCGTCGTGCAGGCGAGCCGCACGAGATCGCGGGTGCGGTCGCGTACCTCTTCTCGGCGGATGCCTCGTACACGACTGGCGCCGACATCCGCGTCGCCGGCGGCAACTGACGAGAGGCGTTCAGGCTTCGCCGAAGCCCGATTCCGCGAGTGCCGCCAACGCGTCCACTGCTTCGCGGCCGCTCAGGTCCCTCGTCGTGATGTCGACCTGTGCGCCCTTCGTGAGGCCGAGCGACATGATGCCGAGCAGGCTCTTGGCGTCGGTGCCGTTCACGGTGACCTTCTGCGGGAACGTGCTCGCGAGCTTCACGAGCTCGGCCGCCGGTCGTGCGTGCAGCCCGTCGGAGTTCACCAGACGGATGCTCCGGGTGTAGCCGGATGTGGCGGGGGCGACGGTCGCGGCATCCGACGTGGTGCGACTCGCGCTGGGGCTCTCGCCCTCGTTCGCCGCGGTCGCCGGCCCGCGCGCCGATTCGGCGGCGGCCACCACGACGTCGAGCGGATCTCCGGCCTCGGCGGCGACCGCCGCTGCGACCCCGCCCTCGACGAGCGGCGCATCGACGATGCGCACGCGCTCGCGCACCTCGTCGTCGAGGAAGTCGAGGGCCGTCTCGGCCGTGAGGATCGCAGATCCGAGATCGCACAGCACGACCACGCCGGCCCCCGAGTCGGCCTCGGCGATGCCGGCCGTCACGAGGTCGAAGCTCGTGCCGATGCGGCCGTCGTCGGTGCCGCCCGCAGCGACGAGCGCAGCGGTCGGCGCCATCTGGCGCGCCAAGTCGACGAGCCCCGAGGCGATCGCCGCCGAGTGCGAGACGAAGAGCACGCCCACCTTCTCCGGAGTGCCCATCTCAGGCACCTGCTGATGCCGCCGCCGCATCCGCGGCCGCTCGAAGCAGCAGCGCACTCGACTCGGCCCCGGGGTCCCGGTGTCCGGCAGATCGTTCGCCGAGATAGCTCGCGCGGCCCTTCCGCGCCACGAGCGGCTCGGTGGCGACGGCGCCGGCTTCTGCGGCATCGGCCGCCGCCGCGAAGACGCCCGCCGCATCGACGCCCGCCTCAGCCGCGGCATCCGCTGCCTCGACGGCGGGTGTCCACGCGTCGATCATCGTCTTGTCGCCGGACTCCGCCTTGCCGCGGGCGACCACACCGTCGCGAGCAGCAGTGAGGATGGCGGCGATCGCCGGCCCGTCGAGCGACACCGCGCTGCCGGCCGCCGCGGCGGCCTTCAGGTAGGCGGTGCCGTAGAGCGGGCCGGCCGCACCGCCGACCGTCGAGATGAGCGTCGTCGCGACGAGCTTCAGCACATCACCGGGCGTCGAGCCGGCGGCGAGGTCGTCGAGCTTCGGCAGCACCGCCTGAAAGCCCCGGTCCATGTTCTCGCCGTGATCGCCGTCGCCGATCTCGCGATCGAGCGTGATCAACTCGACTCGGTGATCCGAGATCACCTGCGCGCTTCGTCTGACCCAGTCCACTGCCCAGGTGATGTCCAATCCCACCGAGATTCCCCCTTCGATCCTCTTCTAGCGACCCCACCGCAGTGCAGCCGTCTGCACCGGGGCATCCCACAATTCGATCATCTCGTCATCGAGCTTCAGCAACGTGATCGACATCCCCTGCATCTCGAGTGCGGTGATGTAGTTGCCCACGAGCGATCGCGCGATCTCGATGCCCCGCTCCTCGAGCACCTCCACCGCCCGACGGTAGGCGACGTACAGCTCGACCTGCGGCGTGCCGCCCATGCCGTTGACGAAGAGCAGGGTGCGCTCACCGCGTTCGTACGGGAGGTCGTCGAGGATCGGCTCGAGCAACCGGTCGACGAGGCGATCGGCGGGTTCGAGCTTGACACGTTCGCGCCCCGGCTCGCCGTGGATGCCGATGCCGATCTCGATCTCGTCTTCGGCGAGGGTGAAGCTCGGTTCGCCCGCATGCGGCACGATGCACGGCGTCAGGGCGAGCCCCATCGAGCGCGCACCGGCGTTCACCCGCTCCGCGATCGCGACGACCTCGTCGAGCGAATCCCGACGCTCGGCAGCTGCGCCGGCGATCTTCTCCACGAGCACGGTTCCGGCGACGCCGCGTCGGCCAGCGGTGTACAGCGAGTCCTTGACGGCGACGTCGTCGTTGGTGACGACCGATCGCACCTCGATGCCGTCGGCGGCGGCCAGGTCGGCGGCCGTCTCGAAGTTCAGCACGTCGCCCGTGTAGTTCTTCACGATGTGGAGCACGCCCGCCCCGCCGTCGACCGCCTTCGTGGCGGCGAGGATCGGATCGGGCGTCGGCGAGGTGAACACCGCACCCGGCACGGCGGCGTCGAGCATGCCGAAGCCGACGTACCCCGCGTGCAGCGGTTCATGCCCGCTGCCGCCGCCGCTCACGATGCCGACCTTGCCCGCGACCGGCGCATCGGCTCGCACGACATGGATCGGATCGAACTCGACGCGCACGAGATCGGCGTGGGCGAGGCCGAAACCGGCGACCGACTCGTCGACGACCCGCTTGGGATCGTTGATGATCTTCTTCACGACATCCCCTTCCCTCAACTGCCGGGCGCCGTGCAGCCGTGCAGCGACGTCGACGCAGCATTCCCCCGCCAACCTACGCCCGACGAGCTCTCGACCGTAAGGGGCAGCGCGAAATCTCGCGCGCCCCCATTCCCCGCCGCAGCAGGGCTGAGTATCGTGGGCTGTGTTCCGCCCCTGGGCGAAGCCCTCGGGCTAGCGAAAAGGATGGATGGTCAACGTGGACAATCTCGGAGTGTTGTTCCTCAGCGAGCTCGTCGGTACCGCGATGCTCGTGCTCCTCGGCTGTGGTGTCGTGGCCAACGTGGCCCTCGCCAAGACGAAGGGCTTCAACGGCGGATTCCTCATGGTGACGATCGGCTGGGGCCTCGCGGTCTTCGCCGGTGTCATCGTCGCGTACGCGTCGGGCGCGCACATCAACCCGGCCGTCACACTCGGTCTCGTCGCCAACGGTGCGACCGAGTTCGGCAACGCGGCACTCGGCATCACGGTTCCGGTCGACTTCCTGTCGGTGAGCGCATACATCGGCGCCCAGCTGATCGGAGCGATCATCGGCGCCGTGTTCGTCTGGCTCGCCTACAAGCAGCACTTCGATGAGGAGCCCCAGGCGGCCTCGAAGCTCGGTGTCTTCTCGACGGGCCCCGGCATCCGCAACTACGCCTGGAACCTCGTGACCGAGATCATCGGCACCTTCGTGCTGGTGTTCGTCGTGATCGGCTTCGGCGGCGGACGTCAGGGCGACGGCGGACTCGCGGCGCTCGGTGCGCTGCCCGTCGCGCTGCTCGTGATCGGCATCGGCGTCTCGCTCGGTGGCCCGACCGGCTACGCGATCAACCCGGCCCGTGACCTCGGCCCGCGCATCGCGCACGCCATCCTGCCGATCCACGGCAAGGGCGGCAGCGACTGGTCGTACTCGTGGGTGCCCGTGATCGGCCCGATCATCGGCGGCCTGCTCGCCGGGTGGCTGGCGATCCCGCTGCTGCCCATCATCACCTGATGAGGGCGGGGCCGGTCCGTCGGACCGGCCCTGCTTCATCCGCGGAACGAACGCCGGTCTCGACCGGCTGATCAGATTGAGAGAGAAACCGAATGGCCGACTACATCCTCGCGATCGACCAGGGCACGACCTCGTCGCGCGCGATCATCTTCGACAAGGCCGGATCGATCATCTCGACCGGGCAGCTCGAGCACGAGCAGATCTTCCCGCAGGCCGGCTGGGTCGAGCACAACGCCACCCAGATCTGGGACAACACGCGCGAGGTGATCGGCCAGGCCCTCGGCAAGGCCAACCTGACCCGGCACGACATCGCCGCCGTGGGCATCACGAACCAGCGCGAGACCGCGGTGGTCTGGGACAAGACCACCGGCCGCCCCGTCTACAACGCGATCGTCTGGCAGGACACGCGCACACAGCCGATCGTCGACCGGCTCGCGGCCGACGGCGGCGTGGAGCGGTTCAAGCAGCAGGTCGGCCTGCCGCTGGCGACCTACTTCTCGGGCACGAAGATCGTCTGGATCCTCGAGAACGTGCCCGGTGCACGCGAGAAGGCCGAGGCCGGCGACCTGCTGTTCGGCACGACCGACACCTGGGTGCTGTGGAACCTCACGGGCGGCGTCGACGGCGGCGTGCACGCGACCGACGTCACGAACGCCTCGCGCACGATGTTCATGGACCTCGAGACCCTCGCCTGGGACGACGACATCCTCGCCGCGTTCGGCGTGCCGAAGTCGATGCTCCCCGAGATCAAGTCCTCCTCCGAGGTCTACGGCCACGCGCACACCTCGAGCCTGCTGCGAGAGGTGCCGGTCGCCGGCATCCTCGGCGACCAGCAGGCCGCGACCTTCGGCCAGGCGGCGTTCGACGCCGGTGAGTCGAAGAACACCTACGGCACCGGCAACTTCCTGATCTTCAACACGGGCGAGGAGATCGTCCACTCGAAGAACGGGCTGCTCACCACGCTCGGGTACAAGCTCGGCGACGCCGCTCCTCATTACGCGCTCGAAGGCTCGATCGCGGTCACCGGTTCACTCATCCAGTGGCTCCGCGACAACCTCGGCCTGTTCTCGAGCGCGCCCGAGGTGGAGGCCCTCGCGAAGACGGTGGAGGACAACGGCGGTGCGTACTTCGTGCCCGCGTTCTCGGGCCTGTTCGCACCGTACTGGCGTCCCGACGCCCGCGGCGCGCTCGTCGGCCTCACGAGATTCGTGAACAAGGGCCACATCGCCCGCGCAGCGCTCGAGGCGACGGCATTCCAGACGCGAGAGGTGCTCGACGCGGTGAACGCCGACTCGGGCGTCGACCTGACCGAGCTGAAGGTCGACGGCGGCATGATCGCCAACAACACCCTCATGCAGTTCCAGGCCGACATCCTCGGGGTGCCGGTCGTGCGTCCCGTCGTCGCGGAGACCACCGCGCTCGGCGCGGCCTACGCCGCCGGCCTCGCGGTCGGCTTCTGGTCGAGCCTCGACGAGCTGCGCGCCAACTGGCAGGAGGACTCGCGCTGGGAGCCCGCGATGGATCCGGCCGAGCGCGACCGTCAGATCCGGCTCTGGAAGAAGGCCGTCACCAAGACCTTCGACTGGGTCGACGACGACGTGAAGTGACGGATGCGGCGGTGGGACCGAGCCGGTTCCACCGCCGCATCCCGTGCGTGGTCAGGCCGACACGCGCCTGATCAGGATCGGGTCGCCGCGATCCACTCCTCGAGCTTGCGAGCGGCCGCACCGCTGTCGATCGCGGCCTCGGCGGCGGCGATCTTCTCCGTGAAGCGGTCGAGGATGGCGCGCTGGAACTGGCTCGGATCCTTCGCCAGCTCGAAGGAGACGAGACCGGCTGCGGCGTTCAGCACGACGATGTCGCGCACGGGGCCGCGGGCGCCGGCGAGCACGTCGTGCACGACGCCCGCGTTGTGCTGGGCGTCGCCGCCGGCGAGCTGATCGATCGTGGCGCGGGCGATGCCGAGATCGCGCGGGTCGAGGTCGTGCTCCTTGACGGTGCCGAGCGACACCTCCCAGACATGGCTGTGGCCGGTCGTCGTGAGTTCGTCGAGGCCGTCGTCGCCGCGGAACACCAGCGCGGTCGCACCTCGGGTCTGGAAGACGCCGACGATGAGCGGCACCCGGTCGAGCTGGGCGACGCCAACAGCGGATGCCTCGGGGCGAGCAGGGTTCACGAGCGGACCGAGGAAGTTGAAGACGGTCGGCACCCCGAGCTCGGCGCGAACCCGCCCGGCATGACGGAAGCCGGGGTGGAACGCCGCCGCATAGGCGAAGGTGATGCCGACCTTCCCGAGCACGTCGGCGACGCGCTCGGCGGGAAGCTCGAGGTCGAGTCCGAGCGCGGCGAGCACATCGGAGGAGCCCGACGACGAGCTTGCGGCGCGATTGCCGTGCTTGATCACCGGCACACCGGATGCCGCGGCGACGATCGATGCCATCGTCGAGACGTTGACCGTGCCGAAGCGGTCACCGCCGGTGCCCACGATGTCGAGCGCCATCGGGTCGACCGGAAGGGCCACGGCGTGGTCGAGGATCGCGTCGCGGAAGCCGACGATCTCGTCGACCGTCTCGCCCTTCACCCGCAATGCGATGAGGAATCCGGCCAGCTGGGCCTCGCTGATCGCGCCCGTCATGACCTGCTCCATGCACCACGCGGCATCCGAAACACTGAGATCGGACCCTTCGAGAAGGGAATTCAAGATGTCTGGCCAGTTCTGTCCTGCGGGCATGCGTCGATCCTATCTGCGGGATTCACGGCGGATTCGCGGCCTTCGCACAGCGCAACTTAGGTTTGCCTTACCCGACGGGAGCGACACGACTCCCCGGGATGACGAAAACTCAGGCCTCGTTTCAGCCATAATGGGATGGTGACGAGCACCTCAATCACTTATCAGGCGAGCGCGCCCCTGATCAAACGACCCAACACCGTAGCGGTGGGAACGATCGTCTGGCTCGGCAGCGAGGTCATGTTCTTCGCGGGACTCTTCGCGATCTACTTCACGCTGCGGTCGACATCACCCGAGCTGTGGACCTTCGAGGCCGGCAGGCTGAACGTGCCGTTCGCGGCGGTGAACACCCTGATCCTGGTGTTGTCGTCGGTCACGTGCCAGTTCGGCGTCTTCGCCGCGGAGCGCCTGCAGCCGTACGCGACCGGATGGAAGCCGACCCAGTGGGGCGTGGTGGAGTGGTTCTTCCTCACCTACGCCATGGGCGGCGTCTTCGTCGCGGGTCAGGTCTGGGAGTACGCGACGCTGGTCTCCGAGGGCATCGCCCTCGACTCGAACGCGTACGGCTCCGCCTTCTACCTCACGACGGGCTTCCACGCCCTGCACGTGACCGGTGGCCTGATCGCGTTCCTGTTCGTCATCGGTCGCGTCTTCGCGGTCAAGAACTTCGGTCACCGCGAGGCGACCAGCGCGATCGCCATCTCGTACTACTGGCACTTCGTCGACGTGGTCTGGATCGGACTGTTCTTCGTCATCTACGTCCTCAAGTAAGTCGCATCAGGAGCGTCACCACAGCATGACCGTGAACAGGAAGATACCCATGACTCGCCAGAAGCGACGCACCGGACGCCGGCACCCGCTCGCCACCGTCGCGCTCCTCGCGCTCGGCCTCGTCTTCACAGGTGGTGCATACGCCGCGTTGAGCAGCGGCACCATCGCGCAGGCCGAAGTGGACCCGAGCTCGCAGCAGACCATCGAAGAGGGCAAGAAGCTCTTCCAGGCCAACTGCGCCACGTGCCACGGGCTCTCCGCCCAGGGCACCGGCGAGGGCCCCAGCCTCATCGGCGTCGGCGCAGCAGCGGTCGACTTCCAGGTCGGCACCGGCCGCATGCCGATGCAGATGCAGGGCCCCCAGGCGCAGCAGAAGCCCGTGCAGTTCACCGACGAGCAGATCCAGCAGCTGGCCTACTACGTCGCCTCGCTCGGCCCCGGCCCCGACATCCCCAGCGACCACCTCGTCAACGGCGGCGGAGACGCGGCCAACGGCGCAGAGCTCTTCCGCATCAACTGCGCGATGTGCCACAACGTGGCCGGCGCCGGTGGCGCGCTCACCGAAGGCAAGTTCGCTCCCCCGCTGACCGACGTCTCGGGCGTGCACATCTACGAGGCCATGGTCACCGGCCCGCAGAACATGCCGGTCTTCAACGACCTCAACATCTCGCCCGAAGACAAGCGCGACGTCATCACGTACCTCAAGTACCTGCAGGACAACCGCTCGCCCGGCGGCATCGAACTCGGCTCCCTCGGGCCGGTCGCAGAGGGCCTGTTCATCTGGATCTTCGGTCTCGGCGCGATCGTCGCGATCACCGTGTGGATCACGGCGAAGTCCAACTAGCGCACGCCCCGGCACAGAAGTAGCTGAAGAAGGAGAACCATGGCACAGGACGACCACAGCGGCGCAGAGCTCGCCGCTGCCGACTCGTCGCACGCCGCGCACGACACTGCCGTCTCGCCGGGTACCGCGGTCATCACCGCAGACTCGTTCGAGAACCCCGGCTTCCCGCCGCACCGGCCCCGGGTCACCGACGAGAACCCCAAGCGAGAGAAGCGTGCCCAGCGCACCGTCTACACGCTGTTCTACCTGTCGATCCTCGGAAGCGTCTGGGCGATCGCTGCGTACATGCTGTTCCCGATCGAGTCCAACGACGTGGGCGCGGTCCGTCTGAACAACATGTTCTTCGGTCTCGGCGCAACGCTCGCCCTGCTCGCCATCGGCTTCGGCGTGGTGCACTGGGGCAAGGCGATCATGGCCGACGTCGAACTCGTCGACGAGCGCCACCCCATCGGCGGCTCCCCCGAGACGCAGGCGGCAGCCGTCAAGGTGTTCGCCGACGCGGACCGCGAGTCGGGCTTCACCCGCCGCGCCGCGATCCGCAACAGCCTCATCGGTGCGCTGCTCGTCTTCCCGCTCCCGGCCGTCGTGCTGTTCCGCGGCTTCGCTCCTCAAGACCAGATTCCCGTCGAGCTGCTCAGCCACACGATGTGGAAGAAGGGCACGCGCCTCGCGCTCGACCCGTCGGGCGTGCCGATCAAGGCCGCCGACGTCACCATCGGCAGCGCCTTCCACGTCATCCCCGAGGGCCTCCAGGACCTCGAGCACGGCAAGCTCGAAGAGAAGGCCAAGGCCGCTGTGCTGCTCATGCGCCTCGAGCCGGGCGATCTGAACCACGCGCCCGGTCGCGAGAACTGGGCCTACGAGGGCATCGTCGCGTACTCCAAGATCTGCACGCACGTCGGATGCCCCGTCGCCCTGTACGAGCAGCACACGCACCACCTGCTGTGCCCGTGCCACCAGTCGCAGTTCGACGTCGCGAACGCCTGCGAGGTCATCTTCGGCCCGGCGGCTCGCCCCCTGCCCCAACTTGCGATCGCCGTTGACGACGAGGGCTACCTCGTCGCGCAGCACGACTTCACCGAACCCGTCGGCCCGAGCTTCTGGGAGCGCAATTGACCACCGCACCGTCCGCAACCGCGCCGCAGAAGCGGTCGTTCACGTCAGCTGCGTCCGTGTACGTCAACGAGCGCACGAGCATCGCGGGATTCGTCAAGGAGCTCGGCCGCAAGGCGTTCCCCGACCACTGGTCGTTCCTCCTCGGCGAGGTCGCGCTCTTCAGCTTCGTCGTCGTGCTCATCTCGGGCACCTTCCTGACGTTCTTCTTCCAGGCCTCCATGGTCGAGGTGCACTACGACGGTTCGTACGTGCCCCTCAAGGGCGTCGAGATGTCGGTCGCCATGGCGTCGACGCTCGACATCTCGTTCGACATCCGCGGCGGCCTCTTCGTGCGCCAGATGCACCACTGGGCGGCCCTGCTCTTCGTGGCGGCCATCGGCCTGCACATGCTGCGCATCTTCTTCACGGGTGCGTTCCGCAAGCCGCGTGAGCTGAACTGGGTGATCGGCTTCATCCTCTTCATCCTCGCGATGGCAGAGGGCTTCACCGGCTACTCGCTCCCCGACGACCTGCTCTCGGGCAACGGCCTCCGCATCATCGACGGCATGGTCAAGGGCATCCCCCTGATCGGCACGTGGACCTCGTTCCTGCTCTTCGGCGGCGAGTTCCCCGGCACCCAGATCGTCGGTCGTCTCTACACGCTGCACATCCTGCTGCTGCCGGCGCTCGTCGTCGCTCTCGTCGCGCTCCACCTGGTGTTCGTCGTCGTGCACAAGCACACGCAGTACGCCGGCCCGGGCAAGACGCAGCAGAACGCGGTCGGCCCGCCCATCCTCCCGATCTACGCCGCCAAGGCCGGCGGGTTCTTCTTCATCGTGTTCGGTGTGCTCGCGCTCATCGCCTCGATGTTCACGATCAACCCGATCTGGAACTACGGCCCGTACGACCCCTCCCCCGTCTCGGCCGGTACCCAGCCCGACTGGTACATCGGCTTCGCCGACGGCGCCCTGCGACTGATCCCGCCGGGCTGGGAGTTCGTCTGGCTCGACCGCACGTGGTCGTTCAACATCCTCGTGCCGCTGATCGTGATCGGCATCTTCATCGTGACCGTGCTGATCTACCCGTTCATCGAGGCCTGGGTCAAGGGCGACAAGCGCGAGCACCACATCGCCGACCGTCCGCGCAATGCGCCGACCCGCACGGCGATCGGTGCAGCCGGTGTCACGTTCTACGCCGGCCTCTGGGCGGCTGCGAGCTCCGACATCCTCGCGACGCACTTCTCGCTCACGATGGAGGGCGTGATCCACGCGCTCCAGGCGGTCGTCATCATCGGCCCGTTCATCGCCTACTTCATCGCGAAGCGCGTCTGCATCGCGCTGCAGAAGAAGGACCGCGAGATCGTGCTGCACGGCTACGAGTCCGGACGCATCGTGAAGCTGCCGGGCGGCGAGTTCATCGAGGTGCACCAGCCCCTCGACGAGTACGACCGCTGGAAGCTCGTCAGCTTCGAGAGCTACCAGCCGCTCATGATCCGTCCGAACGCACGTGGCAAGATCACGTTCGGGCAGCGTCTCCGCGCCGGGTTCTCCCGCTGGTTCTTCGAAGACCGCATCGCGCCGGTCACGAAGGGCGAGCTCGAGTCCGGCCACGACACCCACCACTGACGATCCCGTCAGACGGATTCGGGCACCGCGCCATGTCGATCGATTCGACGTGGCTGCGGTGCCCGAACTGCTTTCACGACCTCGAACCCGTCGCCGATCGAGTGCTGGGATGCGAACTCGGCCACCGGTTCGACCTGGCCAGGCATCTGAGCGTGACGCTCCTGCCGCCGCGTGCCCCGCGCACGATCGGCGACGACCGTCAGATGCTCGAGGCTCGCGCCGGACTCCTCGACTCCGGCGCCTATGCGCCGATCGCCGACGCGCTCGTTGCGGCGGTGCGCGACGCGCGGCGAGCCACCTCCACGAGCGCGGGCGACGCCGAATCCGATGATGGGGCGCTCATCTCGGCGACTGCAACGCGCATCGTCGACCTCGGGTGCGGCACGGGATACTACGCAGGGGCGCTCGAGCGCGCGACGCCGGATGCCTCCGTGCTGCTCGCCGATCGCTCCCCCGCCGCCGTCCGCATGGCCATGCGCGCCGTACCCGGCGCGACCGGCGTCGTGCTCGATCTCTGGCGGCCGCTCCCGATCCGCGACGCCAGCGCCGACGTCGCCCTCAACGTCTTCGCGCCCCGGAACCCACCCGAGTTCGCACGGATCGTGCGGCCGCGAGGACTCCTGCTCGTCGTCGTCCCGACGTCGGCGCACTTCATCGAGCTGCGGCGACTCGGCGCTGCACTCGACATCCCCGAGGGGAAGGCCGATCTCGTCACCGAGCAGTTCGGTGGCGCGGGTTTCCGCGCACTGCGGGCGACGAGGGTCGAGTACCAACTCACGACGGACGAGCGAATGCGAGAGCTCCTGGTCGACATGGGTCCGGCCGCTCACCATCGCAGCGATGGCGAGACGCCCCGAGGCGACCTCGCCGTGACCGTCTCCGTCGACGTCGTCGCATTCGAGCGGGACTCGTCGGCACCCTGAGCGACCTTCCGGGCGTCCGAACGATCGCTACTCGGGGCTGTACTCCCGCGCGCACTTCGTCGGGTCGAGCCCTGCTTCGAGGATCTGCGCCCAGACGTCTTCGGTCGTCGTCTTCGGCGTCACTCCGGCGGCGGCCAGACACGCCTGGTTGGCGCGATTGGCGAGCGATTCGTCCTTGTGCAGGAACTGCCACCGCTCGTCGACCCTCTGGAACTCACCGAAGTAGCAGCGTTCCCGGTCGCCGGTGAAGTCGGCTTCGGCGAGCGTCGCGTAGTCCATAAAGTGGTCGTTCAGCATCGCGCTCAGCGCGGCAACCACAGCCACGTGTCGCTTCGTCATCGAGTGCCTCTTTCGGTCCGCGCGTGAAGCGGACCCTCCCTCCTGTTCGACGCGGCGTCAATGGAGCTGAGCGACCTTCCGGGCGTCCGAACGATCGCTACTCGGGGCTGTAC
>NZ_JBHURI010000004.1:0-90108 GCF_042673425.1 Agromyces sp. NPDC056965
GTACGCCGTGGGGGCCGCGCGCGCCCCCCCACCGGGTATGCGGTGGGGGCGGGGGGGGCGCCGAACCGCGCCCCCCCCCCGGGGATCCCGATACGGCTGCCTCGCGGCCCACTCGGCGGCGGGACCGATGCCCCGCCGCCGTGCGCGACTACTCGGCCGCGGGTCGGATCGCGCCCGGTGCCGCAATGGGCGCGGCAGCGATGGCGGTCGGGGCGGCAACCGGCGCGGTGGCGGCAACGGGCGCGGCGGCATCCGACCCGGCCGCAGCCGCAGCCGCGTCGACGGCAGCTACCTCGTCGACGGCGGCTGCCTCGTCGGCCGCTTCGTCCTCGTAGCGACCGGCGAGGCGGTCGTTCCAGATCTTCAGTACCGAGGCGGGGGTCTTCGGCGTGAGCAGGCTGACCACGATGTAGACGAGGAGGCTGGCGCCGAGGCCGAAGTAGATCGGCTCGTTGGCGAGCACGTTGCCCATGACGGCCATCGTGCCGAGCGTCACGACCGTTCCGACGCCCATCGACCAGAGGGCGCCGGCGCCCGTCGCGCGCTTCCAGACGAATCCGCCGAGGATCGCCACGAGCAACCCGCCGACGAGGATGTCGTAGGCGACGGTCAACGCGGCGACCACGTCGTTCAGCAGGGCCGCGACGATGATCACGGCGATGCCGAGCACCATCACGTAGAGGCGGTTCGAGCGCACGTCGTGCTCGGGGTTGGCGTGCGCCGCGGCATCCGCTGCGCTGCGACCGAAGAGTCGCTTGACGAGCGGCATGACGTCGGCGCGGGCCACCGTCGCGGTTGCGATGAGTGCGCCCGAGGCCGTCGACATCATCGCGGCGACGGCCGCGGCGAGCACGATGCCGCTGAGTCCCACCGGGAGGATCTGCTGCGTGATCGCGGCGTACACGTCGTCGCTCGCCTCGATGCCGGGCAGGAACGCCGCCGCCGACATGCCGATGACGGCTCCGGCGACGCCGTAGAGCAGGCAGTAGACGGCTGCGGCCGTGCCGCCCCACTTGGCGACCTTCGGCGAGCGCGCGGTGAACACGCGCTGCCAGATGTCCTGGCCGATGAGCATGCCGAAGGTGTAGATCACGAAGAAGGTGATGATCGTGTCGACGCCGATCGCGCCGAGGTCGAACGCCGCGGCGCCGAGGCGGTCGACGATGCCCTCGTACCCGCCCGCGTTGGCCCACGCGAACGGCAGCAGCAGGAAGAAGACGCCGATGGTCTTCAGCACGAACTGCACCATGTCGGTGAGCGTGATCGACCACATGCCGCCGATCGAGGAGTACAGCATGACGATGCCGCCGCCGATGATGACCGAGATGGTGCGATCGGTGCCGAAGAGCACGTTGAAGATCGTCGCGTAGGCGATGGTCGACGTCACCGAGAGCATGAGGGTGTACGCCATCATCACGATGCCCGACGAGCTCGTGGCGTTCATGCCGTACCGGAGCTTCAGCATCTGGGCGACGGTGTACACCTTCAGCTTCTGGATGCGCGAGGCGAACAGGATGCTGAGGAGGAAGAGGCCCACGGCGATCGAGACGACGAGCCACATGCCCGAGATGCCGTACTTGTAGCCGAGGCCCACGCCGCCGACGGTGGAGGCGCCGCCGAGCACGACCGCGGCCATGGTGCCGGTGTAGAGGCCGGGGCCGAGGCGGCGGCCGGCGACGAGGAAGTCGGCCGAGTTCTTGGTGCGGCTCTTGCCCCACCAACCGAAGAGCAGCATCGCTCCCAGGTAGATGATGATGATCGCGATATCCATCGTTGGATCCTTTGCGTCAGGTTCGTGTCGGGTATTGGGTCGGGTGTTCCAGTCGGATGCCGCGGCACGCCGCCGAGAACGGGGTGCGCGTCAGTCCAGGTGCGTCGCCGCGAACATGCGCAGCAGTGCGGGCACGACCACGACGGCGGGGCCGGGCTCGGTGAAGGTGCGGGCGATGGTCGCGCCCACGTCTTCGAGGGTCGACTCGTGGGCCGTCACGCCGAAGGAGCGTGCGAGGGCTGCGAAGTCGGGGCGGGCGAGTTCGGTGGCGGTGGCCTGTCCGAACTCCTCCGTCATGTACTCGCGGAGGATGCCGTAGCCTCCGTCGTCGATGATGAGCCAGGTCACGTCGGCGTCGTGCTGGCGGGCGGTGGCGAGTTCGGCGATGGAGTACATCGCCCCGCCGTCGCCCGAGACCGCGAGCGTGCGACGGCCGGAGCCGATCGACGCCGCGAGCGCCGCGGGGAACGCGAAGCCGAGGCCGCCCGATCCCTGCGCGGAGTGGAACTCGCCCTGCTTCGGGTCCCATGCCGACCACGCCCAGTAGCCGGCGATCGTCATGTCCCAGAAGGTGTGGGCATCGGCGGGCACGGCCGTCCGCAGGTCGGCCATGAGCGAGAGCTCGGGGCCGAGGTCCTGTGCCGCGAGTCGCGCCTCGACGTCGGCTCGGAGCCGGGCTGCGATCTCGGCGCCGTGCGCCGGGGCATCCGCTGGCCGCGCCGGAAGCCGGTCCGCGATGGCCGACAGGGCGAGCGCGGCGTCGGCGTGGATGCCGAGGCCCTGGTGGTTCGACTCAAGCACGCGCGCCTCGGCGTCGACCTGGATGAGCCGGCCGCGCGGCGCGAACGTGAAGTAGTTGCTCGTCACCTCGCCGATCGAGGTGCCGACGGCGAGCAGCACGTCCGCCTCCTCGAGGAGCGACGTCGTGTGCCGGTCCTCGATCCAGGATGCCGCGGAGAGCGGGTGATCGAAGGCGATCGCGCCCTTGCCGCCGACGGTCGAGACGACCGGGGCGTCGAGCGACTCGGCGAGACGGCGCAGGGCCGCTCGCCCGCCCTCCGAGCGCCGCACACCGCCGCCCGCGAGGATCACGGGCATGCGCGCAGCGGCGAGGAGCGCCGCCGCCTCGTCGACGAGTTCGGCGCGCGGCATCCGCTCGGCGATCGAGGTGACCGCCGAGCGGACGGGCGGGACGTGCGTCGCCTCGAGCAGCACGTCCTCGGGGATCTCGACCCAGGTGGGACCGGCCGGAGCCGCCTGGGCGAGCGCCCACGCATCGGCGAGCGCCGACGGGATCTGCGCAGCCTCGCGGACGACGGCCGTGCTCTTCGTCACGTTCTGCGCGCTGCGCTGCTGATCGTCGAGCTGGTGCAGCAGGCCCTTGCGCGTGCCGCCGAGGCCGCGGCGCGGCACCTGGCTCGTGATGACGAGCAGTGGCACGGCCGTGGCATACGCCTCCTGCAGGGCGCCGAGCGCGGTGAGCGCGCCGGGCCCGGTGGAGAGGAACAGCACGCCGACCTCGCCGGTCGCCCGCGTGTACCCGTCGGCGCCGAATGCCGAGTTGTTCTCGACGCGCGAGCTCACGAACTCGAGGTCGCTCCGGCGGATCGCGTCGAAGAGGCCGAGCGCGTGCTGGCCCGGGATGCCGAAGACGTGCGAGACGCCGAGCGCCTCGAGCGTCTCGACGACGACGTCGCCGCCGTTGCGCACGTGCTCGCCGTGCTCGCCGGACGCGCCGGCCGTGGGCTCGGTCGTCGACTCAGGCATGAGCGGATGCCTCGTGGCGGAGGGCGAGGAGCGACACGAGGTCGTAGCCGAGGTGCGATGCCGCGACACCCGTGATCTCGGCGTGGTCGTAGGGCGGCGAGACCTCGACGACGTCGGCGCCGATGAGGTTCAGGCCGACGAAGCCGCGGAGGATCTCGAGCAGCTCGCGGCTCGTGATGCCGCCGGCCTCGGGCGTGCCCGTGCCGGGAGCGTGCGCCGGGTCCATGACGTCGACGTCGATGGAGATGTAGAGGGGGCGGTCGCCGATGCGGTCGCGGAGCTTCGCGACGACCTCGTCGACGCCCTGGCGGTAGACGTCGGCGCTCGTGACGATGCCGAAGCCGAAGCGCCGGTCGTCTTCGAGGTCCTTCTTGCCGTAGAGCGGGCCGCGGGTGCCGACGTGGCTGAGCGCCTCGGTGTCGATGATGCCCTCTTCGAAGGCCCGGCGGAACGGCGTGCCGTGCGTGTACTCGGCACCGAAGTAGGTGTCCCACGTGTCGAGGTGGGCGTCGAAGTGGAGGAGCGCGACCGGGCCGTGCCGCTCGGCCGCGGCGCGGAGCAGCGGAAGGGCGATCGTGTGGTCACCGCCGAGCGTCACGAGGCGGGTGCCGCCCTCGGTCAGTTCGAGCGCCGCGGCCTGGATCGAGTCGATCGCCTCGCCGATGTTGAAGGGGTTCACCGCGATGTCGCCGGCGTCGGCGACCTGGGCCACCTCGAAGGGCGAGACGTCGAGGGCCGGGTTGTACGGGCGCAGCAGGCGCGAGGCCTCGCGGATGTGCGTCGGCCCGAAGCGCGCCCCCGAGCGGTACGAGACGCCGCTGTCGAACGGCACACCCGCCACGACGATGTCCGCGTGCTCGACCTGGTCGAGCCGGGGCAGGCGCGCGAACCCCGCGGGGCCGGCGTAGCGCGGCGTCTTGGAGCTGTCGACAGGACCGATCGGCTGCGTCATCTCGCAACCTCCTTGTTGCTTCTCGGGAATCTTTTGTTTCGTCCTAGGCATCTAGGACTGGATGACAAGATAGCGCCGTCGGGAGGGCGCGTCAAGCGGATCATGAGCGGATGTCACGAGCGCGCGGCATCCGCTCACCTCATGGACGAGGCGTCGATCGCCTCGTGGATGAGGCGCCGGTCACGTCACGCGCGAGCCGCGGGAACCTGCCTCAGGCGCTCCAGAGCGCGGGCGCGAGCACCCAGATGACCTCGGCCCCGGAGTCGCCGACGGCCCGCCAGCTGTGCGGCTCGTGGCCGTTGAACGTCAGGCTGTCGCCGGGACCGAGCTCCCAGTCCTGGTCGGAGAACCGCACCTGCATCGTGCCCGACAGCACGTGCAGCACGTCGACCTCGGCCGCGACGGCGTAGAGCTCGTCGCCGCCGTGCCCGCCGGGCTGGATCACCGATCGGATCACCTGCACCTTCGACTCGCCGCGCGCCGAGAGCAGCCGCTCCTCGGTGTCGACACCGCCGAGGTTGATACGGGGGCCGGTGCCGGCCGGCACGAACTGCACGTCGGGCGCCTCGAACAACGAGCCGACCGAGATCGACAGGACGTCGCAGAGCGTGATGAGCGAGGAGACGCTCGGCGAGGTCATGTCCCGCTCGACGCGCGAGAGGAACCCCTTCGTGAGGCCCGTGACGCGGGCGACCTCGTCGATCGTGAGCTGCTGCGCCTGCCTGGCCGCACGCAGGCGGGAGCCGATCGCGACACGGCGACTGTTGGGCTCGAGCGGCATCGGGCGCATGATGCTCACACGCTACCCGAAGCGGCCGCCCGTATGATCTCGGGGTGGCCCTCGCCAAGATCCTCCTCTACTACGTCTTCACTCCGCTCGCCGACCCCGACGCCGTGCGGCTGTGGCAGCGCGACCTCGCCGAGACGCTCGGGCTCCGCGGTCGCATCCTGATCTCGGAGCACGGCCTGAACGGCACGCTCGGCGGCGAGCTGAAGGCGCTGAAGCGCTACGTGCGCAAGACCCGGGAGTATCCCGCCTTCAAGCACATCGACTTCAAGTGGAGCGAGAGCACCGGGCTCGACGAGCGCGGCGCGAGCGCCGACTTCCCGAAGCTGAGCGTGAAGGTGCGGGGCGAGATCGTCTCGTTCGGGGCACCCGACGAACTCTCCGTCGACGAGCAGGGCGTCGTCGGCGGCGGCACCAAGCTGAGCCCCGACGCCCTTCACGAGCTCATGGCCGAGCGCGGCGACGACGTCGTCTTCTTCGACGGGCGCAACGCCCTCGAGGCGGCGATCGGCCGTTTCGCGGGCGCGATCGTGCCCGATGTCGAGACGACCCGCGACTTCGTCGACGAACTCGACTCCGGGAAGTACGACGAGTTGAAGGGCAGGCCCGTCGTCACGTACTGCACCGGCGGCATCCGCTGCGAAGTGCTCTCGAGCCTCATGACGAGCCGCGGATTCGGCGAGGTCTACCAACTCGACGGCGGCATCGTGCGCTACGGGGAGCGGTTCGGCGACGACGGTCTCTGGCAGGGTTCGCTCTACGTCTTCGACCGGCGCGGCTCGATCGACTTCAGCGACCACGCCGCCGTCATCGGCACGTGCGCGCGCTGCGGCACGGCGACCAATCGCACCGCCAACTGCACGGATGCCTCGTGCGACGCCGAGTTCGTGCTGTGCGAGTCGTGCGGCGCCGCGACGTGCGAGGCGCACGCCGACGCGGCTCAGTCCTCGTTGTCGGCCTCGACGAGGTAGCGCAGCGCGAGCTCGTCGATATCGCGCTGGGAGTTCGCGAGCACGATCGAGGCGATGCCGGCATCCCGGTCGATCATGAGTGCGCTCCGGAAGCCGCCCGTCTCTCCGGGGTGCCCGGTGATGATCCGCGGGCGTTCCGCGCTGATCCACCAGAAGTAGCCGATGTGCTCGAACCGGTCGTAGCCCGGCGCGACCGGCTCGAGCGCCGCGCTGTCGCTGAGCGGCCCGTCGAGCACCGCCTGGGCGAGTGCGACGAGATCGTCGAGCGTCGCGTGCACGGCTCCGGCGGGCGCGAACCCCTCGCTCCACCAGGGCCCGATCGGATCGCCGGACACGTCGGTGCCGCCGGCGTGACCGTCGGGCACCTCGTCGGGTGTCGTGACGAGCACCGCGTCGTCCATGCCGAGCGGCTCGAACACGCGATCCGCGATCAGCGCCCGGTACTCGGTGCCGGCTGCGGCGGCGAGTGCGTGACCGAGCAGCGCCGCACCGAAGTTGCTGTAGACGGGACCCTCCGACGGCACCACGGGTTCGACGCGCGCGAGCGCGAGCACCTCCTCGAGCGAGGCCGCGTAGGGATTGCGACCGGCCTCGAACTCGGCCGTCGCCTCGGCCACCCATGCCGGATCGGTCGGCTCGAGGGGCAGCCCGCTCCGATGCGTGGCGAGCGACTCGAGCGTGACGGATGCCGCGGGGGCGTCGCCGAGCGGCAGGTAGGCGCCGAGGGGGTCGTCGGCCGCGACCTCCCCGCGCTCGATCGCGATCGCCAGCAGCTCCCCGGTCAGCACCTTCGTGATCGCGCCGATCTCGAAGAACGTCCCCGCGTCGGAACGCTCGTAGACCGTCGACACCTCACCGTCCTCGATCACGGCGACGGCGGCTCGTTCGTAGTCGTTCGTGAACGACCGCCGCACGTCGCTCTCGAGCGACGACTCGACGGGGCTCTCCGTGCCGGCGCCGGCCCCCGACGGATCGCCGACGGGGGCGATGCAGCCGGTGAGCGAGACCGCGAGGAGGCCCGCGAGGAGGATCGCGACCCTCCGGGCGTCTCGAATCGACACCAGCCGCGCGGGCATAGCCGTATCGTACGCCCGGGCGGGCGCCGCGTCGACGTCTTCCGGCGTCAGGCCCCGGTCGACCCGGCAGGCGCTTCGGTGCCGGCGATGACGGCCACCGCCCGGGCGAGCTCGTCGCCGCTCGGCAGGCTGTCGGGCGCGAGCAGCCACAGGATGCCGAGACTCTGCACGAGCGCGAAGTCGAGCTTCGCGACCGCGTCGACCTGCTCGTCGGAGAGCTCCGGGCGTGCGGCGCGGAGCTGCTCGGCGATGCCCAGGTAGCCCTCCCCCGCGGCCTCGGCGAGATGCCGAGCGGCCTCGGGGTCGCGCAGCACGCGCACCGTGTTGTCGAGGCTCGCGAGCAGCGGTTCGCGATTCGCCGCGAACACCTCGGGCATGCGATTCCAGAGCTCGGCGAAGCCGTCGAGCAGCGGGAGGGCGGCGGTCTCGCCGACCACAGCCTCCATGCCGTCGCCGATGCCGTCGCCGAGCGACTCCATGAGCGCTTCGGTGATGAGCTGCTCCTTCGAGCCGAAGTGATAGCCAATCGCGGCGAGGCTCACGCCGGCGGCGGTCGCGATGTCGCGCGCCGTCGCCTTCGCGACCCCGCGCTCGACGATCACCCGGCGCGCCCCGGCCAGCAGGTCTTCACGATTGCCCATGCGTCGATCGTACGCGAACGATTCAGACATACGTACTAGACATTCGTCTCAATCGTTGTTAGACATACGTATGAGACAAATGTCTGAATCGAGAGAGGCACGGCGATGACCACCACCGGCACCACCCCGCACATCCTGATCTCCGGCGGCGGCATCGCCGGGCACGCGCTCGCGCTGCAGCTCGTGCGCAGCGGCATCCGCACCACCGTCGTCGAGCGCGCCGCCGCTCCCCGCCCGGGCGGCCAGGCCGTCGACCTCCGCGGAGCGAGCCGCGAGGTCGCCGAGCGCATGGGACTCATGCCCGGCATCCGGGCGCGGCTGCTGCACGAACGCGGCCTCTCCTACGTCGACGGCGCCGGCCGGGTGTTCGGCCGCATGTCGATGGAGGACTTCGACGGCAAGGGAGCGGTCGCCGAGATCGAGATCGCCCGCGGCGACCTCGACGAAGTGCTGCGCGACCGGCTCGCCGCCGCGAGCGCGGCGGCCCCCGGACTGCTCGACCTCCGCTACGGCGACCGCATCACCGCCATCGCGCCCGACGCCGGCGGCGTCGACGTCGGCTTCGAGCACGCGGCCGACGAGCGGTTCGACCTCGTCGTGGGCGCCGACGGCGTGCACTCCGCGACCCGGCGCCTGGCGTTCGGCCCCGAGGCCGACTACTCGACCCACCTCGGCGGCTGCATGGCGTTCTTCACGCTGCCGACCCCCGCCGATGTGGAGCCGGGCTGGTTCTCGATGCGATTCGTGCCGGGCGCGACCTTCGGCATCCGGCCCGACTTCGACCCGTCGACCTCCAAGGCGATCATCACGCTCCGGGTCGACCGCGACCCGTCGCTCCGCGGCGACCGGGCGGCGCAGGAGGCGCTCGTCCGCCGGGCCCTCGACGGCGCGGGATGGCACGCACCCACGGTGCTCGCCGCCATGCCCGAGGCATCCGACTTCTACTTCGACGAGCTCGCGCGCATCGACGTTCCCGAGGTCGCGAACGGCCGGGTCGTGCTCATCGGCGACGCCGGATCGTGCGGCTCGCCGATGTCGGGCATGGGCACGGCGACCGCGCTCATCGGCGCGTACCTGCTGGCCGCCCGCATCGCCGAGACGCCCGACGACCCGGCCGCCGCCGCCGAGCGGTACGCGGGCGACATCGTGCCGTTCGCCGAGGCGGGCAAGCAGCTCATGGGCGGCGGCATCCGGCGCATGGTGCCGGCGAGCCGGTTCGAGGCGCTGATGACGCGGGCGATGACGGGGATCATGCTCTCGCGGCTCGCCCGGCCCCTCGTGAAGCGCATGTTCGCCGCGAACCAGGTCGAGCTGCCGCTCCCCGTGACCGCGCCCGCGCTCTCGTGATCGCGTCGTCGAGCACCGGCTCGACCGACATGCCGGCGGTCACGCCTCGGCGCGCGCCCCCACGGCTCGGGGCAGCCCGTCCTCGTCCGGCCGCCACCAGAGCCAGAGCTCTCCGGCGACGACGTGCATCGAGAGCCCGAGCCAGAACCCCGGCGCGAAGCTCTCCTCGAGCGAGAGGATCTGGAAGCCCGCGAAGATGCCGACCCACACGCGGATCATGCCGACGCCCAGGCCGACGGCGAACGCGCGGATCATCCAGCGCCGGTGCATCCGCACGTCGCCGCCGCGGATCGCCCGGAACGCGAGCGCGAGCGTCACGAGGAACCAGCTGCCGAAGACGGCCGCCGCGAGCGACTGCCACGCGCCGCCGTAGGAGAAGGGCACTCCGAACGCGAGGGCGAACACGCCGCTCACGAGTCCGAACGAGAGGAGCACCCGCCCGAACCGGCGGTGGAACGTGAAGTGCCGCTCCCGGAACCGCCGCCAGAGCTGCAGCGGCGCACCCACGAGGTAGATCACGCCGGGCACGATGTGCAGGTAGGCGAGCCAGGGGTTCTCGACGTAGCGCAGTTCGAAGCTGTCGCCTTCTGCGGCGGTGCCGGTCACGATCAACGGCCCATCGGTGCCGAACCGGATGCCGGCGAAGACGAGCACGATCGCGATGAGCAGGAAGACGACCGACCACATCGAGATCGCCACCGCACGCGACATCCGGTCGCCCCCTCGCCGGCTCGCGATCGCGGCCTGTCGGCGCTCAGGCTACTCCGCGACGGGACGCGCGAACAGCAGGTTACGAGGATTTCTCACCGCCTGCGCCGACGCGCATAGGCGCGGGCGTTGCGGCTCGAGAGCGCGAGCATCACGAGGATGTCGAGTGCGAGGGTGATGAGCGTCGTGCGCAGGGTGATCTCGGCGTCGGCGCCGAAGTAGTCGAACGCCGACCCCGTGATGCTGAAGGTCGCGAAGACCATCACGGTGATGCGCGCCCAGTTGCTGCCACGGAAGATGAGGAGGGCCAGCACGAGCTCGACTGCGAGCACGACGACTCCCACGACCAGCACGAAGATGAGCGCGGCGTTCGAGCCGGCATCGGCCTCGGCATCGGCATCGAGCGGGATGCCGAGGTCCTCGATGAGCGTCCTCCGCCACAGGAGCCCGAGCGAGATGAGCCACACGACACCGGCCAGGACCCTCAGCACCACGAGCACGGCGCCGAAGGTCGTGGCGACCGGGCGCCGCATCACGGGCGGGTCGGGCGCGGGGCTCGCGAGCACGATGGGCGACTCGAACGCCGGCCGCTTCTCGCCGCTCATCGCGCGCCCTCCGTCTCGCTCGGCACCGCGCCGACGGCGACGACCGGCAGGTCGCCATCGGTGCTGATCGTGTCGCCGCCGCCGTTGCGCGAGTGGTACCCGGTCGAGAAGTCGGCGAGCAGGTCGACCCGCGCCTCTGGGTTCGCGGCGAGCACGGTCTCGACGATGTGGTCGCGCTCGATGTCGATGTCGGCGTCGATCTTGTGGGTGATCTGCAGGGTGAAGAGCGAGAAGCCGACGGCACGGTCGAAGGTGCCGGCCGCGAGCCAGTCGACGCGGCGACCACCGGGCAGCAGCCAGCCGTCGGGCGTGCGCCAGAACCGCACGTGGTGGCGCTTGGCGGGATTGCCCTCGACCTCCTGCTGGTAGGCGAAGTCCTGCTGGCGGCCGAACAGGAAGAGCGGGCTGACCGGCGCCTCGTCGTAGCTGCGACGGGTGAGCGTCGAGGCGATGATGCGCCAGCTCGACGCCCCGTTCACGTCGTCGGCGCGGGTCCACCCGGCCTTCGCCATCGCCGCGTGCAGCGATTCCTCGTCGCCGTCGAAGGCGAGGTTCACCGGGTCGCCGAGCAGGCCGTCGCTCGTGCGGGCCCGACCGATGAAGTAGTCGGGCACGTAGATGGTCGTCAGGATGCGATGCAGTCGCGGCAGCACGAGGTAGGCGAGCACGAGCCAGAAGGCGACGAAGAACAGGATGCCGAACCATCCGAACGCGAAGGACTCGGTGAGCACGAGCCAGGCGAGCCAGATCGCGGCGACGCCCGCGAAGACGAAGAAGAATCCGTCGAGCAGTGCGTTGAACGAGACCCGGCGTCGACGCGCGGCGGGCATCGGCGCTGCACCGCTCGGCGCCCCGCCGATCAGGTCGCCGGATGTCTCGGCCCCCACCTCACCCATGTCTGCATGCTATCTGCGCCGGATGCCCCGAGTGGCTATCCTCACTCCATGGCCTACGACGTCGCGCGCATCCGTACGGAGTTCCCGTCGCTCGAGAGCGGTTGGGCGCAGTTCGACGGCCCGGGCGGCACCCAGACGCCGCGGTCGGTCGGCGACGCCGTGGCATCCGTGCTCACCGGCCCGCTCTCGAATCGCGGCACGATCGGCGTCTCCGAGGAACGCGCCGAGGCCGCCGTGCACGGGTTCCGGCTCGCGATGGCCGACCTCGTCGACGGGCATCCGCGCGGCATCGTGCAGGGCCGCAGCGCCACGCAGCTCGCCTACGACTTCTCGCGCCACCTCTCGAAGCAGTGGTCGGCAGGCGACGAGGTCGTCGTGACGCGGCTCGACCACGACTCCAACGTGCGCCCGTGGGTGCAGGCCGCCGAGCGCGTCGGCGCCACGGTGCGCTGGGCCGACTTCGACCCCGCCACCGGCGAGCTCCCGGTCGAGGCCGTCGCCGCCGTGCTGTCGGATCGCACCCGGCTCGTCGCCGTCACCGCGGCGTCGAACCTCATCGGCACGATGCCCGACATCCCCGCGATCGCCGCCGCCGCGCACGCTGCGGGCGCCCTCGTCTACGTCGACGGCGTGCACTACACGGCGCACGAACTGCCCGCCATCGGCGCCCTCGGCGCGGACTTCTTCACGTGCTCGCCCTACAAGTTCCTCGGTCCGCACTTCGGCGTGCTCGCGGCCGACCCCGAGCTGCTCGAATCCATCGCGCCCGACAAGCTGGCGCCGTCGACGAACGTCGTGCCCGAGCGGTTCGAGTTCGGCACGCTGCCCTACGAACTGCTCGCGGGCGGCACTGCGGCGGTCGACGCGCTGGCCGGCCTCGCCGACCTCGCCGAAGCGGATGCCGCGAGCTCCCGTCGTGCGCGACTCGTCGCGTCGTACGCGGCGCTGCACGAGCACGAGGAGGTGCTGCGCGCCCGCATCGAGGCCGGGCTCGCCGAGCTGCCGGGAGTCACCGTGTGGTCGCGTGCGGAGCGCCGCACCCCCACGCTGCTCATGACGTTCGACGGACACGAGGCATCCGAGATCACGAAGCGCCTCGCCGAGGGCGAGGTGCTCGCGCCGAGCAGCAACTTCTACGCGCTCGAGGCCTCTCGGCGGCTCGGGCTCGGCGACGCCGGCGGCCTGCGAGTCGGGCTCGCACCGTACAACGACGCGAGCGACGTCGAGCGACTGCTCGACGGCCTCGCCGCCGCACTGGGCTGAACCACCGGCAGCGCGGGTCCGCCATACGCTGGAACATGATCTTCGCCGCCGCACTGGGCTGAACCACCGGCAGCGCGGGTCGCCATACGCTGGAACCATGACCCTCGCCGACACCGCCGCCGAACTCCGCCGCCTGCACACCGACCCCGAGCTCCTCCAGGTGGTGAACGTCTGGGATGTCGTGAGCGCCACCGCGGTCGCCGCACTGCCGCAGACCCGCGCGCTCGCCACCGCGAGCCACTCGATCGCCGCGACGTTCGGCTACCCCGACGGCGAGCAGATCCCGGTCGAGCTCATGCTCGACATGTGCGGGCGCATCGCGCGCGCCGTCGACGTGCCGGTGAGCGCCGACCTCGAAGCGGGCTACGGGGATGCCGGCGAGACGATCCGCCGCGCCATCGGCGAGGGGATCGCCGGCGCGAACCTCGAGGACCAGCTGAAGCCGCTCGCCGACTCGGTCGCCGCCGTCGCCGCCGCCGTGGCCGCCGGCGAGGCCGAGGGCGTGCCGTTCGCGCTCAGCGCCCGCACGGACGCGTTCCTCCGCGGTCGTGAGCGCCCGCTCGACGTGAACGTCGCCGATGCGATCGAGCGCGGTCGCGCCTACCTCGACGCCGGAGCGACGAGCGTGTTCGTGCCCGGCATGTTCGGCGAGGAGGTCGTGGCGCAGCTCGTGGCGGGCATCGGCGAACTCAAGGTGACCCTCATCGGCCTGCCCGGCGTGCCGGCGCCCGCACGCCTGCAGGAGCTCGGCGTCGCGCGCGTCTCGTACGGGCCCACGACGCAGCGCGTCGCGCTCGGCGCCCTGCAGGACCTCGCGACGAGCCTCTACGACGGCGGCGTGCTGCCCGAGGGCATCCGGCCCCTCAACTGAGCGCGATCCGGCCCGGGGCGGTCTCGAGCGCCCCGGGCCCGAATCCGCGAATCCCCCGCGCGACGGATGCATCCGGCCCCGCTTGCTCGCTATGGTGAGCGTGAGGCGGCCTGGCTGCCCGGGTCGTGCGGGGGTGCGACCTGCGCGACCGAGCTCGCCCCCACGTGAGGAGAGCGCATGGCGAGCGGCATCCCCATCGAGATCGCGGGGCTCAGCAAGCACTTCGGCCCCGTGACCGCGGTCGATGACCTGACATTCACGGTGCAACCGGGCAAGGTCACCGGATTCCTCGGTCCGAACGGGGCCGGCAAGACCACGACGCTGCGGGTGCTGCTCGGGTTGGAGCGCGCGAGCGCCGGCACCGCGACCTTCGGGGGGACGCCGTACTCCGCGCTGCCACGGCCGCTCGAGACCGTGGGCGCCGCACTCGACGCGAACTTCCACCCGGGGCGCACGGCGCGCAACCACCTCAAGGTGTACGCGACCGCCGCCGGCCTCTCGTCGGCCCGCGTGCCCGCGGTGCTCGAGCAGGTGGGCATGTCCGAGTACGCCGACCGTCGCGTCGGCGGCTACTCGCTCGGCATGCGGCAGCGACTCGCGCTCGCCTACACGCTGCTCGGCGACCCCGGCGTCTTCGTGCTCGACGAGCCGATCAACGGCCTCGACCCCGAGGGCATCAAGTGGATCCGCGGGTTCCTGCAGAACCTCGCCCGCGAGGGTCGCACGGTGCTCGTCTCCTCGCACCTGCTCAGCGAGGTGCAGCAGAGCGTCGACGAGGTCGTCATCATCGCGAAGGGCCGGCTCATGAAGAGCGGCACGCTCGCGAGCCTCGAACTCGACTCGGCGCCGCGCACGATCGCGGACTCCCCCGATCGTCCGGCGCTGGCCGCGGCGCTCGAGGCGGCCGGCCTCGAATTCACCGAGGGCCGGAGCGGGTTCATCGTCGACGAGCCCGACCCCGCCAAGGTCGGTCATGCCGCGTTCGTCGGCGGCGTCGAGCTCGCGGCCCTGCATCGCCTGAGATCGGGGCTCGAGGAGTCGTTCCTCTCGCTCGTCGGCGGCGGTGAGGAGTCGTGAACCTCGTGCGCGCGATGGGGTCGGAGTTCCAGAAGGTCTTCACGACGCGCATGTGGTGGCTCCTCGCGCTCCTCCTCGCCGTCTACGTCGCCTTCATGGCGGGTGGGTTCGGCGCCTTCCTGGGGTGGGCGACCGAGAATCCGGATGCCGCGGCATCCGCCGGCGGCACGACCACGGTGCCGCCCGGCACCGAGCTCGCACCGCTCATCTACAGCTTCGCGTCGTCGGTCGGCTACGTGTTCCCGGTGCTGCTCGGCGCACTCGCCGTCACCGGCGAGTTCCGTCACAAGACCCTCACGCCGACCTTCCTCGCCGAGCCGCACCGCACCGTCGTGCTGAGCGCCAAGTTCGTCTCGCAGCTCGTGATCGGGGCGGGGCTCGGCGTCGTCGCCTTCGCCGTCTCGGTCGGCGCGGGGGCGGCGGCACTCGCCGGCTTCGGCCTCGACACGGGGCTCGACTCGAGCGACACGTGGGCGCTCGTCGGCCGCGGCGTGCTCGCCATGGCCCTCTGGGGCGCGATCGGCGTCGGCCTCGGCGTGCTCGTCGTCAACCAGGTGGCCGCGATCGTCATCGTCATCGCCTTCACCCAGTTCGTCGAGCCGATCCTGCGGGTCGTGGCGTCGCTCAGCGACGTCACTGCGTCGATCGGCCGGTTCCTGCCGGGCGCGGCGAGCGACGCGCTCGTCGGGGCGTCCTTCTACAACCTCGCCTCGCTCGGTTCGACCGAGACCCTCGAATGGTGGCAGGGCGGGCTCGTGCTGCTGGCCATCGCGGCCGTGGCGACGGTGATCGGCGGGGCGACGACCTGGCGACGGGACGTGTCGTAGGGGTGGAGCTCGCCGACCTCCGACGCATCCGACTGCACGTGCAGGGGCTGCGCGAGCTGCGCGCGGCGTCGGCCGCGGGCGTCGTGCGCGACTTCGTCGCGGTGCAGTCGCAGGAGTTCGTGCCGGCCCAGTGGGGGCTCGCGATGCGGGTGCCGGCGGGGCGCCGGCCCGATCTCGCGGCGGTCACCGCGGCGCTCGATCGGGGCGAGATCCTGCGCACGCACGTGCTGCGGCCGACGTGGCACTTCGTCGACCCGGCCGATGCCCGGTGGCTCATGGAGCTCTCGGCCGAGCGGGTGCATCGGGCGAACGCGACGTACTACCGTCGCACCGGCGTCGACGGCGACGCCGGAGCGCGCGCTCTCGACGTCGTCGCCGCGACGCTCGCGGGCGGCCACCGCACGCGAGCCGAACTCGCCGCTGCGCTCGAGGCGGCCGGGCTGCCCTCGACCGGACTCGGCTTCACCTACGTGCTCATGCTCGCCGAGCTCGAACGAGTCGCGATCAGCGGGGCGAACGTCGGGAAGCAGCGCACGTACGCGGCGTTCGACGAACGGGTCCCGGTGGCGCCCCCGAAGGCGCGGGAGGCGGCGCTCGTCGAGCTCGCGGCACGATTCATCCGTTCGAGGGGGCCCGTGACCGACCGCGACTTCGCCGCCTGGTCGGGGTTCACGCTCGGCGACACCAGGCGGGCGTTCACGATGCTGGCCGAGGAACACGGCGGGCCCATCGCGACCATCGAGGTCGACGGCGCGACGCACTGGCACGACGCCGAGGCGACGGCGGCTGCGACGGATGCCCCGCGGCCGCCGGCCGGCGTCGTCGACCTGCTGCAGGCCTACGACGAGTACATCATGGGCTATGCGGCGCCCCGCACGTTCCTGCAGCCGCCCGGGCGGGGCGACCCCGTGCACCCCGAGTTCCCGCTGCACGCGCTCATGATCGACGGCGTGATGGTCGGTCGCTGGGCCCCCGTCACCTCCGGGCGGAACGCGGTCGTCAGGCTCGTGCCGTGGCGCTCGTTCTCGGCCCGCGAGGAGCGTGCGCTCGAGGCATCCGTCGCCGAGGTCGAGCGGTTCCTCGGCGTGCCGGTGACCGTCGAGCGCGAGACCGCGGCCGACTGACCCGAGGCCGGCGGCCCGCGGTCACGTCCCTGCGGCGCGACGGTGCCATTCGACCTCCGCCATGTTCGCGTCCGCCCAGTCCTTCATGTGGTGCACGATCGGCATCAGGCTCTCGCCGAGCGCGGTGAGCGAGTACTCGACGTGCGCCGGGTAGACCTGCTTCACCTCTCGGGAGACGAGGCCGTCGCGTTCGAGCAGCCGCAGGGTCTCGGTGAGCATCTTCTGGCTGGCGCCGGCGACTCTGGCGCGCAGCTGCGAGTGCCGCTGGGGTCCCTCCGAGAGCGGCAGGAGCACGAGTGTCGTCCATTTCGCGCCGAGGATGTCGAGCACCTGTCGAGACGGGCACTCGGCGAGGTACGCCGCGAAGGCGTCCTTCGCGGCCGCGCGCTGCTGGTCGGCGGTCAGGGTCACTGGGTCTCCAAGCTCTCGGTCGACGACGGCGGATGGGCACCTGCGGCATCCCACGGCACTCTGAAGTGCCTGCTGGTGCCGGCGCTCAGGGCGATGTGACGATCGAAACCGCACGGCGACGCGATCCATTCCCGGACCGCGCAGAACACCAGTGAAGGAACCCCGATGACCCACCTGCTGCATGTCAACGCCTCCGCCCGCGGAGACGCCAGCCGCTCCCTCGAGCTGGCGACCAGCTTCATCGGCGAACTCGAGACGATCGACGACGGACTGGCCGTCGACCGCCTCGACGTCTTCGACGGGTCGCTGCCCGAGTTCGGCACGGTCGCGGCCGGCGCGAAGATGGCGACGTTCGCGGGACAGGGACGCACCACCACGGAGGAGCGGGCGTGGTCGGAGGCGCGCGCCGTGTTCGACCGCTTCGATGCCGCCGACTCCTACGTCTTCAACGTGCCGTTCTGGAACGCGGGAGTGCCGTATCCGCTGAAGCAGCTCGTCGACGTGATCACCCAGCCGGGCTGGGCCTTCGCCTTCTCGCCCGAGTCCGGCTACCGCGGACTGCTGCAGGGCAAGCGGGCCTTCGTCGTGTACACGAGCGGGGTCTACGCCGAGGGGTTGCCGCCGTCGTTCGGCGCCGACTTCACGACCACGTTCTTCCGCGACTGGCTGGGCTTCATCGGCATCACCGACGTCGAGGAGGTGCATTTCGCACCGACCATCGTGAACGCCGACGTCGAGGGCACCCATCGGGCGGCACTCGACGCCACGATCGCGGCCGCGCAGCGGTTCGCGTCGGCGGAGCGGTTCGCGGCGTGAGCTGACCATGCCTGGGGGCGACGGCCGCTACGATCACGGCATGGCCGTCATCGGAAGCGTGTTCGTCGCCCTCGCCGCGCTGCTGCACGGCTACATCTTCCTCATGGAGAGCGTCTGGTGGACGAGGCCCTCCACGTGGAAGCGCTTCGGCGTCGCCGACCAGGCCGCGGCCGACGTGACGAAGCCCATGGCCTACAACCAGGGCTTCTACAACCTCTTCCTCGGCATCGGCGCCGCCCTCGGCCTCGCGCTCTACTGGGCCGGCGCGATGCCCGTCGGCAAGACCCTCGTGCTCTTCACGACCGCGTGCATGGTGCTCGCCGCCGCCGTGCTCACGACCACGGGTCGCGGCTACCTGAAGCCGGCGCTCGTGCAGGGCACCCTGCCGCTCATCGGCTTCGTGCTGTTCGCCTTCGCCTGAGCCGACGAGGAGCAGAGCGGAGCGGATGCCGCAGCGCGCGCCGCGCGAGGGTTCGATCAGTCGCCGTCGACGACGTCGGGCGTCGCCGTGAGCTTCAGCCGGTCGATGAGCTCCGCGGCGTGATTGGTGCTCAAGATGATGCGCGTGAACTCGCCGGCGGCGAGCTCGAGCACGACGGCCTGACGCTTGCCCTTGACGATCACGAAGTCGCTGCCGCCGTGGTACTTCCAGACGCCGACGGCGACGACGAGCGGCACCTCGGTGCCGCGACGACGGATGCCGCGGATCCAGATCCACGGGTCGGAGGTGATGGTCGCGGACCGGATGTCGTCGCGCTGCACCACGAGATCGGCGCTGCGGAGCGCGAGCGACTTCTCGGCCGGGGTGAGGTGTACCTCGATCCGGTCGGTGTGCACGCGCAGTTTCGCCATGCTTCCATCCTGCCCGAGTCGCGCGTCGGGCGTCGTGTCGACGCCCCACAAAGCGATAACGGTTTGCTGCAGGAAACGTTGCGTACCGGTTCAGCCGGTTACGCGGGTCGAGCGGATGCCGCGGCGCGCGCCGCCCCCGGAAGGGCCTCGAACACCCGGGCGATCGCCGAGTCGTCGTGCGCCGCCGTCACGAACCACGCCTCGAACACGCTCGGCGGCAACGAGACGCCGGCGTCGAGCATCGCGTGGAAGAAGGGGGCGTAGCGCCACGACTCCTGGCGCTGCACGGTCGCGTAGTCGCGCACCGGTCCGGCCGCGGCCTCTTCGCCGAACACGAAGCTGAACAGGTTGCCGGCGTGCTGCACGCGGTGCGCGACCCCCTCGGCGTCGAGGGCGGCGGAGACCGCGTCGCTGATCGCCTCGGCGGTGGCGTCGAGCTTGCGGTACACCGAGGCATCCGCCGCCCTGAGGGTCGCGATACCGGCGGCGACCGCGACGGGGTTCCCCGAGAGCGTGCCGGCCTGGTAGACGGGGCCGAGCGGCGCGAGCTGCTCCATGATCTCGGCCCGACCGCCGAGGGCGGCGACCGGCATGCCGCCGCCGATGACCTTGCCGAACGTCATCAGGTCGGGCGTGTACGCCGTGTCGGTGCCGTCTTCGAGGCCCCACCAGCCGGCGGCCGAGACGCGGAAGCCCGTGAGCACCTCGTCGGAGATGACGAGCGAGCCGTGCGCGTGGGCGAGTTCGACGACCGCGCGGTTGAACCCGGCGGCCGGGGGCACGACGCCCATGTTCGCCGCCGCCGCCTCGGTGATGACGGCCGCGATGCGGTCGCCGTGCTCGGCGAACACCGCGGCGAGCGCGTCGAGGTCGTTGTAGGGCACCACAAGGGTGAGCGCCGCGATGTCGGCGGGCACGCCGGCGGAGCCAGGCAGCGCGAAGGTCGCGAGGCCCGAACCGGCCTCGGCGAGGAGCCCGTCGGAGTGGCCGTGGTAGTGCCCGGCGAACTTCACGAGCAGGTCGCGGCCCGTGAAGCCGCGCGCCAGGCGGATGGCGCTCATCGTCGCCTCGGTGCCCGTGGAGACGAGGCGCAGCCGCTCGATCGGGCCGACGCGCTGTTCCACGAGCTCGGCGAGTTCGGTCTCCGCCGGAGTCGATGCGCCGAACGAGAGTCCGCGCGCGGCGGCATCCGTCACCGCCTCGATGACCCGCGGGTCGGCGTGACCCAGGATCGCGGGGCCCCAGCCGGCCACGAGGTCGATGTACTCGCGACCCTCGACGTCGGTGACGTACGGGCCGCGGGCGCTCACGAGGAAGCGCGGCGTGCCGCCGACCGAGCGGAAGGCGCGCACGGGCGAGTTCACGCCGCCCGGGATCGCGGCCTGGGCGCGGGCGAAGAGCTCGTCGTTCGTGGGGGCGTTCATGCCGCGTCTCCGTTCCGGATCCACTCGGCCAGTTCGACGGCCCAGTAGGTGAGCACGGCGTCGGCGCCGGCGCGGCGGATGCCCCGGACCGACTCGATGACGGCGCGCTTCCGGTCGATCCAGCCGTGGGCGGCGGCGGCCTCGATCATCGAGTACTCCCCCGACACCTGGTAGGCCCACACGGGCACCTCCGATGCCGCGGCGACGTCGGCGAGCACGTCGAGGTAGCTGCCCGCCGGCTTCACCATGACGACGTCGGCGCCCTCGTCGATGTCGATCATCGCCTCGCGGAGCCCCTCGCGGCGGTTGCCGGGGTCGAGCTGGTAGGTGCGGCGGTCGCCCTCGAGGGTCGACTCGACGGCCTCGCGGAACGGGCCGTAGTAGGCGCTCGCATACTTCGCCGAGTAGGCGAGGATCGCCGTCTCGTGGCGACCGGCGTCGTCGAGCGCCTCGCGCACCGCGGCGACCTGGCCGTCCATCATGCCCGAGAGGCCGAGCAGCTCGGAGCCCGCCCGCGCCTGTGCGAGCGCCATCGACGTGTAGCGCTCGAGCGTGGCGTCGTTGTCGACTCGGCCGCGCTCGTCGAGCACACCGCAGTGCCCGTGGTCGGTGAACTCGTCGAGGCACAGGTCGGTCTGCACGACGAGCCGGCCGGCGGATGCCTCGGCGGCGACGCTCGTCGCGACGTTCAGGATGCCGTCGGGGTCGGTGGCGCCCGATCCGCGCGCGTCGCGCACCTCGGGCACGCCGAACAGCATCACGCCGCCGACGCCGGCCGCGGCGGCCTGCTCGACCGCGTCGGGCAGGCTCGCCAGGGAGTGCTGCACGACGCCCGGCATGGAGCCGATGGGCACCGGGGCGGAGACGCCCTCCCGCACGAAGATCGGGAGCACGAGCTCGGCGGGGTGCAACCGGGTCTCGGAGACGAGGCGGCGCAGCGCCGGGGTCTCACGCAGTCGGCGCGGGCGGACACGGGGAACGGGCGTGGAGCTCACCAGTCAAGCCTACGTCGGCCCCGCTGGACGGTCGCTGACGTGATAGATTCCCGGATCGAACCGGCGCCGAGGTCGTCGCCACGAAGGAACCCGACCATGCCACGCATCACCCCCGCCTACCGTTCCCGCCGCGCGCGCCTCGAGCTCCGTGACGCCGTCTGCGTCGTCACCGGCGCGGCGAGCGGAATGGGCCTCGAGTCCGCCCGTCTCCTCGCCCAGCGCGGCGCCGAACTCGTGATCGTCGACCGCGACGGCGCGGCGCTGCACGACCTCGCTGTCGAACTGCGCGCGGGCGGCACCACGGTCAGCATGCACGTCATCGACCTGCGCGAGACCGACGCGATCGAGGCGCTGCCGGCCGCGGTGCTCGCCACCCACGGTCGCGTCGATGTCCTCCTGAACTGCGCCGGAGTCTCGATGCTCGGGCGCTTCGAGCAGTTGAGCCTCGACGAGTTCCGCTGGGTCGTCGACATCAACCTCTGGGGCACGGTCGCGATGAACAAGGCGTTCCTGCCCGCGCTCGCGCGGCGGCCCGCAGCGCACATCGCCAACGTCGCGAGCCTCTACGCGCTCGGCGCTCCGGCCGGTCGGGTGCCGTACGTCACCTCGAAGTTCGCCGTGCGCGGCTTCACCGACGCGCTGCGCCACGAGCTCGAGCGCACCGGCATCACGATGTCCGCCGTCTACCCGGGAGGAGTGCGGACGGCCATCATCCACAACGCACGGGTCGCGGAGGGAGTGCCTGCCGACGTCGCAGCGCGAGCCGCCGACGCGCAGGCCTCGCTGTACCGCACCACGGCGCAGGAGGCCGCCGCGCGCATCGTCGACGGCATCGAACGACGCCGGCCGCGGGTGTTCATCGGGCGCGACGCACGACTCGCCGACATCGCGACGCGGCTCGCCCCCGTCTGGTACTGGTCGGTGATGCGCGGCGTCGTCGCGAAGGCGGGCCACACGGAGACGGCATCGGGGGCCTCCGCGGCACATGCGCGGTGACACGGCCGACCCGGTGACCCGGCTGCGGGTCGGACGCCGATGACCCGGCTGCGGGTCGGGCGCCGATGAACTGACTGCGGGTCAGGCCTTGGCGGTCGCCGCGTCGACCACCGCGTCGATGAGCGACTCGGCGGTGCGCTCGCGCGCGACGACGTCGACGCGGAGGCCGATCTGGGCCGCGTCCTTCTTCGTCTGCGGGCCGATCGCGGCCACGAGGATCGACTCGGGGATCGGCCCGAGCTGCTCCTGCACCTGCTCGGCGACGCTGCCCGACGTCACGAGCACCGCGTTGACGCGGCCGGAGCGCACGTCGTCGGCGACCTTCGCCGAGACGGGAACGCCGATCGTCCGGTACGCCACGACGGCCTCGACGTGATGGCCCATGCGCTCGAGGCCGATCGAGAGCACCTGCTTCGCGATCGCCGAACGCAGTGCGAGCACCTTCAGCCCGGGTGCGCCGTCGGTCGCGGCCTCCCACTCCTCGAGCATGCCTCGGGCGGAGTTGTCCTCGGACGGCACGATGTCGGCCTGATACCCCGCCGCGATGAGCGCGGCTGCGGTGGTCTCGCCGACCGCAGCGACCTTCGTCGTCTCGGGGATGACGGCGTTGTACGTCGAGAGCACGTCGACCGTCGTCGCACTCGTGACGGTGAGCCAGTCGAAGCCGCCGGCGGCGAGCTTCGCGAGCGCCGCCTCGAGGGCGGGCTGGTCGTCGCTCGGCGCGAAGTTGATCAACGGGGCGATCACGGGCGAAGCGCCGCGGGCGCGCAGGGCGGCGGCGACGCCGTCGCCCCAGGGCCCGCCGCGCGGCACGAGCACCCGCCAACCGGCGAGGGGCTTGCCGGCGGAAGCAGGCAGGTTGATGGCACCCGTCATCGATTCGAATTCGCTCACAGCGACTCCTCTGGTGGTGCAAGATCAGCGGCGCCATTGCCGAGGAGTTCCGCGACGACGCGTTCGGCGAGGTCGCGTGCCGCATCCGCCAGGTCGGCGGCCGAGCGGCTTTCGGGGGTGGCCGCGTGCGAACTCACGAGTCGCCGGGCCCCGTCGGCACTGTACACGCTCGCCGACAGGAACAGAAGTTCGTCCTCCATGAAGGCCGTGGCGCCGATGGGGGCCGAGCAACCGGCCTCGAGACCGGCGAGCACGAGCCGCTCGGCGAGCACCGTCGCGCGGGTCATCGTGTGGTCGACGGCCTCGAGCGCGCGTTCGAGCGAAGCGTCGCCGACCTCGCGGCGCACCTCGATCGCGAGCGCGCCCTGACCCGGTGCCGTCGGCCAGTCGCCGAGTGACAGGAGGTCGGTCACGGCGTCGGAGCGGCCGAGACGACCGAGGCCGGCGGCGGCGAGCAGCACGGCGTCGAGCTCACCCGACTCGACCTTGCCGAGGCGGGTGTCGATGTTGCCGCGCAGGTCGACGGCCACCACGTCGGGACGCGCGGCGCCGAGCTGGGCGATGCGACGGGGCGAACCCGTGCCGACCCGCGCACCCTCGGGCAGCGTCGCGATCGTGAACCCGTCGCGCGCGCAGAGCGCATCCCGGGCGTCGGCGCGCTTCGGCACCGCGCCGAGGCGCAGCCCATCGTGCTCGGCGGTCGGCAGGTCCTTCAGGGAATGCACCACGACGTCGCACTCGCCGGCGAGGAGCGCCTCGCGGAGTGCGGCGGCGAACACGCCCGTGCCGCCGATCGATGCCAGCGATGCCCGCGACGTGTCACCCTGGGTCGTGATCGGCACGAGCTCGATCTCGGCCTTGGCGGCCTTCGCGAGCCGCTCGGAGATCTGACGGGTCTGGGCCATCGCGAGTGCGCTGCCCCGGGTGCCGACACGGATGACGCCGGTCATCGCGACGTCGCCTCCTGAGCGGCGACCGAGCCGTCGACCTCTGCTCCATCGGCGATGCGGGCGTGGTCGGGCCACGGGCCGAGCGCGGTGAGGTGCGGGCGCTCGGCGTCGGGCACGTCGTTCACGCGCTCGAGCACGAGGTCGACGAGCCCCGAGACGTAGGCGGGGTGCACCCCGGGGGTCGGGGCGCGGCGCACCTTCAGCCCGTGCTCACCCGCCGTCTCGACGGCCTCGTTGTCGAGGTCCCACATGACCTCCATGTGGTCGCTGACGAAGCCGAACGGCACGATGACGATCGCCTCGGTGAGGCCGCCTGCTGCGAGCTCGCCGATCGCGTCGTTGATGTCGGGCTCGAGCCACGGGGTGCGCGGGTCACCCGAACGCGACTGGTAGACGAGCGACCACGGCGAGGCCGGGGTGGCGGCGTCGTTGATGACGGATGCCACGGCCAGGTGCTGTGCGACGTACGCGCCGCCCGGGCCGAACGACGGCCCCGAGGCATCCGCTGCGCTGTTGGGGATGGAGTGGGTGACGAAGAGCACGTGGATGCGCTCGGGCGCGACGCCCTCGGCGACGAGCTCGGCGGCGGCCGTGGTGACGCCCTCGATGAACGGCTGCACGAAGCCGGGGTGGTCGAAGTACTCGCGCACGCGGTCGATCGCGACGCCCGTGCCGGCGGTCGCCTTCTCGAAGTCCTCGCGGTACTGGCCGACGCCCGAGTAGCTCGTGTAGGCGCTCGTGACGAGCCCCAGCAGCTCGGTGTGGCCGTTGGCCTCGGCCTCGCGCACGACGTCGCCGAAGTAGGGCGCCCAGTTGCGGTTGCCCCAGTAGACCGGCAGGTCGATGCCGCGCGCGGCGAGCTCGGCCTCGAGCGCGGCCTTCAGCTGCCGGTTCTGCTCGTTGATCGGGCTCACGCCGCCGAAGTGGCGGTAGTGGTGGGCGACCTCTTCGAGCCGCTCGTCGGGGATGCCGCGACCGGCGGTGACGTTGCGGAGGAAGGGGATGACGTCGTCTTGACCCTCGGGGCCGCCGAACGACGACAGCAGGATCGCGTCGTAGTGCGCCATTACTGCAGCACCTCCACGAGCTCGGCGGTCGTGATGCGGCGGCCCGTGTAGAAGGGCACCTCTTCACGCACGTGACGGCGGGCGTCGGTGTCGCGGAGTTCGCGCATCAGGTCGACGAGCTCG
This sequence comes from Agromyces sp. NPDC056965, assembly GCF_042673425.1. Lineage (NCBI taxonomy): Bacteria > Bacillati > Actinomycetota > Actinomycetes > Micrococcales > Microbacteriaceae > Agromyces > Agromyces sp. NPDC056965. The sequence continues at coordinate 25,212 of NZ_JBHURI010000004.1, forward strand.
GTGAGCTCGTCGGACTCGATGGGCAGCAGCCACTCGTAGTCGCCGAGCGCGAAGGCGCTGACGGTGTTCGCGATGGCGCCGCGGAACGCCGCGCCCTTTCGGCCGTGGTCGGCGAGCATGCGGCTCCGCTCCTCGGCGGGCAGGAGGTACCACTCGTAGCTGCGCACGAAGGGGTAGATCGTGAGCCACGACTTGGGCTCGATGCCGCGCAGGAACCCGGGCACGTGCGACTTGTTGAACTCTGCGTCGCGGTGCACGCCCATGGCGTTCCACGTCGGCAGCAGGTGCTTCAGGATGCGGGCGCGGCGGAGCTCGCGGAGCGCCCACTGCAGGCCCTCGGCGGTCGGGCCGTGCAGCCACAGCATCACGTCGGCGTCGGCGCGGAGGCCCGAGACGTCGTAGATGCCGCGAAGGGTGACCCCCTCGTTCTCGACGAGCGCGATGACGCCGTCGAGTTCTTCGACGATACGGCGCACATCGTGGCCGTCGTAGTCATCGGGCCTCGCCGGATCCCGGCGGAACACGGCGAACACCGTGAAGCCCTCGGGAGAATCGGCGGTTTCGGATTCGGGACGGAGCGCGTCGGCTGCCGCTTCGGCAGCGGGGGAAGACATGCCTCCAGTCTCCCCCTTTCCGCGTGATCGGCCAAAAGGGACTCCATCGCGCCGCGGTCGTCGTCACCCGCGCCGGCGCCGACGCCGACGAATCGGGCACGTACGCTCGTCGCATGAGGATCTGGTCGCTGCACCCGCGCTACCTCGATCGCCAGGGGCTGACCGCCTGCTGGCGCGAGACGCTGCTCGCGCAGGCGGTGCTCGAGGGCGCCACGCGCGGATACACGCAGCACCCGCAGCTCGAGCGGTTCCGCGCGGCGCCCGACCCGCTCGGCGCGATCGGCGACCACCTCGCGGGCATCGCCGAGGAGGCGACCGCCCGCGGCTACCGCTTCGACGGGAGCAAGGTACACCGACGGAGCACTCCCCCGGTGCAGCTCGAGGTCACGAGCGGTCAGCTCGCCCTCGAATGGGAGCACCTGCTGCGGAAGCTGTCGACGAGGAGCCCCGAACTCGCGCGGCAGTGGGCCCTCGTCGAGTCCCCCGACGCGCATCCGCTGTTCGTCGTCGTCGACGGGCCCGTGGCGTCGTGGGAGCGCGCGACGCGGCCCGCCGCCGGAGGAGCGCCGCCTCAGTCCTGATCGCGCTCGGTCGCGCTGAGCGCGTCGAGGAACCTGATGACGACTTCGCGCTCGTCGGAGGTGAGGGCCGCCGCGGCGTCGAAGCGCCGGGCGTGCAGACGCCCGACCGACTCGCGCGCGACGATGCGCGTGGCGTCGGTGACCGAGATGGCGAGCGCACGCCGATCGCTCGGATGCGGTGCTCGCACGATGTGACCGCCGCGTTCGAGGCGGTCGAGGAGCTTGGTCGTCGATGCGCTCGAGATGCCGAGGTACTCGCTGATCGCGCCCGGGGTGGCGATCTCGCCCTGGTTGCGGGCGGCGATGAGGAAGCGCAGCGCGCGCATGTCGGTGGCGTTGAGCTTCATGTACCTGCTCGACGCCTCGCTCATCCGACGCTCCGCCTCGTGCCAGCCGCGGAGGCTCTGCATGACGCGCACGATCTGGTCGAGCTGTTCGTCGTCGAGGCCGGCACGGTTCACGAGCTCTTGGTCGTGGTCGGAGATGCGGGGATCGTGCATTGCGGCGGCGATGTCGTGCCGCGTCTCCCGCTCACTTGCCATGGAGTGATTCTAGCCAGTCATGTATATTTCTCGCTAAGCTAACTACTAGCCAAAGCAGTTAAGACTGGAGTCACCATGACCCTCAGCGACATCGAAGAGGTCGTACTGCTCGACGCCGACGACCGGGCCATCGGCCGCGCGCCGAAATCGAGCGTGCACGGCGCCGACACCGCGCGCCACCTCGCCTTCTCATGCCACGTGTTCAACGAGCGCGAAGAACTCCTCGTGACCCGCCGCGCCCTCTCGAAGCAGACCTGGCCGGGCGTCTGGACCAACTCGTTCTGCGGCCATCCGGCGCCCGCGGAGACCCTGGTCCACGCGATCCGCCGCCGCGGCGAGTTCGAGCTCGGACTCCTGCTCGACGGCATCGAGCCGGTGCTCCCGTTCTTCCACTACCGGGCGACGGATGCCTCGGGGCTCGTCGAGAACGAGCTCTGCCCCGTGTACACGGCGTATGCGGCCTCGGAACTCGAGCCGCATCCCGGCGAGGTCATGGACTTCGCGTGGGTGCCGCCGCAGCGACTCGCCTCGGCGATCGAGCACGCGCCGTGGGCGTTCAGCCCCTGGTTCGTGCTGCAGGCGCGCCTGCTGCCGTTCCTCGGCGGTTCCCTCGACCACGCCGTCGGCTGCTCCGTCGACGGGCGCGAGGCCATCGCATCATGATCGGCGCGACCCTCGATCGGCGGATCGACCGCGGCGGGGTCGCCGTCGCGGAGTTCCTCGACGACTTCTTCGCCCGACAGCTCGAACGGGCGGCGATGCACGGCGACGACTACGTGCGGCTCTGGGTCGCCGCACGCGACGGCGCCGCCGGAGGCAAGCGCATCCGCCCCGAGCTCGTGCTCGCGGCGCACGCAGCCTTCGCCGGTTCGAGCACGGCGGAGTCGGTGCGGCTCGCCTCGGCGTTCGAGATCCTGCACACGGCGTTCCTCGTGCACGACGACGTGATCGACCACGACCTCGTGCGCCGAGGCGCACCGAACGTCGCGGGGCGCTTCGCACTCGACGGCGTCGCCCGCGGGCTGACGACCCGCCGGGCGAACGACTACGGCGAGGCATCGGCGATCCTCGCCGGCGACCTGCTCATCGCGGGCGCGCTGCGAGTGGTCGCCGAGCTCGAGGCTCCGCGGCGGGTGCGCGCCGCACTGCTCGGGATCGTCGACGAGTGCGTATTCGTCGCGGCGGCGGGCGAGCACGCCGACGTGCGCCAGGCCGGCGCGGCCCCCGGCGAGCGCGACATCCTCGCCATGATCGAGAACAAGACCGCGTCGTACTCGTTCAGCGCCCCGCTCCAGGCGGGGGCGGTGCTCGGCGGGGCATCCGACGCGGTGGTCGCACGACTCGGCGAGATCGGCCGCCACCTCGGCGTCGCATTCCAGCTGCGCGACGACCTGCTCGGCGTGTACGGCTCGCCGGAGGCCACCGGCAAGTCCGTGCTCTCCGACCTCCGCGAGGGCAAGGAGACACTGCTCATCGCCTACGCCCGCGTGCACCCCGACTGGGCTCGAGCCGCCGAGGGGTTCGGGAACCCCGAGCTCGACGACATCGGCGCGGCACGGCTCCGCCGGGTGATCGAGTCGAGCGGAGCCCGTGCCCGCGTGGAACGGCTCATCGATGCGCGCTGCGCGGCCGCGGTCACTGCGATCGCGGCGGCGGATCTGCCGCACGGCCTGCACGAGGCGCTGACCGTCACCGCCGGCACCTGCACGGAGCGTGCACGATGACCGCGGCACCGACCGGACTCGCGCTCTACGACCGCACCGCGCACCTCGGCTCCGCCCAGGTGATCTCGCACTACTCGACGTCGTTCGGACTCGCGAGCCGCTTGTGCTCGCGCCCGGTGCGCGACCACTTGGCCGACGTCTATGCGCTCGTGCGCATCGCCGACGAGATCGTCGACGGCCCGGCCGAGGAGGCGGGGCTCGCACCGGAGGAACGGCGTTCGATGCTCGACGCGCTCGAGGTCGAGACCGAGCAGGCGATCCTCCGCGGCTACAGCTCGAACCTCGTCGTGCACGCCTTCGCGCGCACCGCCCGCACCACGGGGTTCGGACGGGAACTGACCGCCCCGTTCTTCGCATCGATGCGGCGCGACCTCGACCCGGTGGACTTCGACGAGGCCGAGCTCCGCGAGTACATCCACGGATCGGCCGAGGTCGTGGGGCTGATGTGCCTGCGTGCCTTCAGCGAGGGTCTGCCCGACGACCCCGAGCGCGACGCGCGCTGGCAGCGCGGCGCCCGCCATCTCGGCGCGGCGTTCCAGAAGGTGAACTTCCTGCGCGATCTCGCCGACGACTACGGTTCGCTCGGCCGTCGCTACTTCCCCGGCATCGACCCCGCGCGCCTGAGCGAGGCCGACAAGCTGCGGCTGCTCGACGACCTCGATCGCGACCTCACGATCGCGGGCGAGGTGATCGCCGAACTGCCGAGCGGATGCCGCAGGGCCGTCGCCGCCGCGCACGCCCTGTTCTCCGCCCTGTCGTCGCGGCTCCGCCGCACGCCGGCGCGCGAACTGCTCACGACGAGGGTCAGCGTGCCGACGCCATTGAAGCTCGTGCTGCTCGCGAGGGCCGCCGGGGCGCCGTCGCGACGCCCGTCCGCCGTGAGCACGAACACCCGCGTCCCGCTGCCCGGAGCGCCCGCATGAGCCGGGTCGCGATCGTCGGAGGCGGCATCGCCGGCCTCGCGACGGCGGCGCTGCTCGCTCGCGACGGGCACGAGGTCACGGTCTACGAGGCGAACGAGGTCGTCGGCGGTCGCGCCGGACGGTGGGACGCCAGGGGCTTCCGATTCGACACCGGCCCGTCGTGGTACCTCATGCCCGAGGTGTTCGAGCACTTCTACCGGCTGATGGGCACGAGCGCCGATGCCGAGCTCGACCTCGTGCGGCTGGAGCCCGGCTATCGGGTGTACTTCGAGTACCGCGTGGAACCGCTCGACCTCGTGGCCGATCGGGTCGCGTCGGCCGCGGCGTTCGAGGCGATCGAGCCGGGCGCCGGGCACCGCCTCGAGCAGTACCTCGACTCCGCCGAGGAGACGACGCGGCTCGCACTCGACCACTTCCTCTACAACGACTTCTCCTCACCGACCACGCTGCTCGTGTCGCCGGTGCTCCGGCGTCTCGGCCGGCTCGGCCGGCTGCTGCTGCAGCCGCTCGACCGCTTCATCGCCGGCCGGTTCCGCGACGAACGCCTGCGCCAGGTGCTCGGCTACCCCGCCGTGTTCCTCGGCACCTCTCCGTCGGCCGCGCCGAGCCTCTACCACCTGATGAGCCACTTCGACCTCGACGACGGGGTCTTCTATCCGCAGGGCGGCTTCCGCGAGGTCATCGACAGCGTCACGCGACTGGCGCGGCGGGCCGGGGCGCGCATCGTGACGAACGCCCGGGTCACGAGCATCACCGTCGAGTCGGGAGCGGCACGCGGCGTCGTCTTCGTCGACGAGCGGGGCCGGGCGCACGAGATCGAGGCCGACCTCGTCGTCTCGGCGGCCGACGTGCACCACACCGAGACGGCCCTGCTGCCGCCGGCGTCGCGAAGCCGGTCGGACGCCTCGTGGCGTCGAGCCGATCCCGGTCCGGGCGCGGTCCTCGTGATGCTCGGCGTGCGCGGCGAGCTCCCGCAACTGCTGCACCACACGCTGCTGTTCACCGACGACTGGGCGGAGAACTTCGACCGCATCTTCGGCAGCACGCCCTCGGTGCCCGATCCGGCGTCGCTCTACGTGTGCCGCCCGAGCGCGACCGACCCGTCGGCGGCGCCGACCGGTCACGAGAACCTCTTCGTGCTCGTGCCGGTGCCCGCCGACCCGGCGATCGGCCGCGGCGGTGTCGACGGCAGCGGCGACGACTCCGTCGAGCGCATCGCCGACGCCGCGATCGCCCAGATCTCGGCCTGGGCGGGCATGCCCGACCTCGCGGATCGCGTGGTGGTGCGCCGCACCATCGGCCCCCGCGACTTCGAGTCCGACTTCAACTCGTGGCGGGGGTCTGCGCTCGGACCGGCGCACGTGCTGCGCCAGAGCGCGTTCCTGCGGGGGCGGACGGCATCGAGCTCGGTGCGGGACCTGTACTTCGCCGGGGCGACCACGGTGCCCGGCATCGGCCTGCCGATGTGCCTGATCAGCGCCGAGCTCGTGGCGAAGGCGCTGCGCGGCGAGCGCGGCGCCGGCCCGATGGCCGAGCCCGAGGTGCGGAGCGTGGCGGCATGAGCCTCGTCTACCTCGGCGTGCTCCTCGCCGGCATCGCGTGCATGGCGTCGCTCGACGCCCGATTCCACCTCGTGTTCGGCGCCCCCGGTCGTCGCGTGCAGGCGATCGTCGTGCTCGGAGCCGGACTCGTGTTCTTCCTGGCATGGGATGTCGCCGGCATCGGCCTCGGCATCTTCCACCGTGGCGAGAACGCGGTGAGCACCGGCATCCTGCTCGCCCCCGAGCTGCCGCTCGAGGAGCTCGTGTTCCTCGGGTTCCTCTGCTACCTGACCCTCGTGCTCTACACGGGCGCCCTGCGCCTGGTCGCGATGAGGCGGGTGCGCCGGTGACCTACCTGCTGCTCTCGGCCGCGTTCCTCGCGGTGGCGGCCGTCGTCGCGGCGATCGGCTGGCGCCGCGCGCCGCGCGGCCACGGGCGCGCCGTCGCGATCTCCGCACTCGTGCTCGTGCTGCTCACGATCGCGTTCGACTCGATCATGATCGCGACGGGCCTGTTCGACTACGCCGATGCGCACATCTGGGGAGTCCGCCTCGGCCTCGCCCCCGTCGAGGACCTCGCGTACCCGATCGCCGGCGTCCTGCTCCTCAGCGGGCTCTGGAATCTCATGGGGGAACGCGTCGATGCCGACTGAGACCCGCCGCAGCGCGGTCGCCGACCTCCTCACCGCCTCGCGGCCGCTGAGCTGGGTGAACACCGCGTTCCCTTTCGCGGCCGCGTACCTGCTCACGACGCGCGAGATCGACGTCGCGTTCGTCGTCGGCACGCTCTTCTTCCTGGTGCCGTACAACCTCGCGATGTACGGCGTGAACGATGTCTTCGACTACGCCTCGGATGCTGCGAACCCGCGCAAGGGCGGCGTCGAGGGAGCACTCCTCGTGCCGGAGCGGCACCGGTCGACCATCGTCGCCGCGATCGCGATCTGCGTGCCGTTCGTCGTCGTGCTGCTCGCGCTCGGCGGCCCCGCGTCGTGGGCGGTGCTCGCGGTGAGCCTGTTCGCGGTCGCGGCCTACTCGGTGCCCGGCCTGCGCTTCAAGGAGGTGCCGTTCCTCGACTCGCTGACCTCGAGCGTGCACTTCGTGAGCCCCGCCGTCTACGGGCTCGTGCTCGCGGGCGCCGCGTTCACCCCGCCCCTGCTCGCACTGCTCCTCGCCTTCCTCGCCTGGGGCGTCGCCAGTCACGCCTTCGGCGCCGTGCAGGACGTCGTGCCCGATCGCGCCGCCGGCATCGCCTCGATCGCGACCGCCCTCGGGGCGCGCAGCACGGTCCGGTTCGCGATCGCCATGTGGGCGGCCGCGGGCGTGTTCATGCTCGCCACGTCGTGGCCGGGCCCGCTCGCGGCGGTGCTCGTGGTGCCGTACATCGCCGCGGCCGCTCCGTTCGCGAGCGTCACCGACGCGTCGTCGGGCCGGGCGAACGCCGGGTGGCGGCGCTTCCTCGCCATCAACTACGTCGTCGGGTTCCTCGTGACGATGCTGCTCATCTGGTACGCCGCCCTCACGGCGTGACCCTCATCCGCCGAGCAGCAGGCGGGTCGAGTGCTCGAGGGTGCTCGGCCAGAGTGCCGAGCGGATGCCGCGGCATCCGCTCAGTGGAGCAGCCGCGTGAATCGGAAGAACGCGAATCCTTCGATCGGCAGCAGCTCGATACCCGAGAACCCCGCCTCACGGGCGTACCGCTCGAGGGTCGATTGGCGCATCACGGTTCCCGTGCCGACGGACCCGGGCGTGGACAGCCCATCGGGCAGGCACATGAAGATGCTGTACCCGTACATGATGCGCTCGACGTCGTCGCCGTCGGGTGCGAACAGGTCGGCCACCGCCTCGTCCATGATCACGACCTCGCCGTCGCGCTTCACGGCCCGCCTGATCGAAGTCAGCACCTCCACCGGGAACGGCATGTCGTGCAACGCCTCGAACACGAACGCCGCGTCGAAGACCGCCTCCTGCGGCATCCCCTCGCCCGCGAGGTGGTGGAACCGCACCCGGTCACCGACCTGCGCCTCATCGGCGTGTCCGCGTGCCGCGACGACCGATTCGGCGTCGACGTCGAAACCCTCCACCCGCGCGGACGGGTACGCCCGTGCCATGGCGATCGACGACCATCCGTGTCCCATTCCGATGTCCGCGATGCGCGCGCCGGGCCGCGAGAGCACGTCGTGCAGCGACGGAACGCTCGCGAGCGCGTCGCCGAGCCGGTGCAGGAACCACGGCCGGTTGATATCGCCCTGCGCCCATCGCGCCTCGTCGCCGAGCTGCGCCCACGAGACGCCCCCACCCGACCGGTACGCCTCGAGCAACGGCCCGAGTTGCGCGCCGACCGCGGCGATGAAGCGTCCGAGGGGTGCGACGTGGTCGAGCGAGTCGGGGTTCACGAGGGCATCGGCATGCGCCGGCGGCAGGGCGAATCGGCGAGCGGATGCCTCGGACCCGGCGTCGTCGACGGTGAGGATGCCGGAGACCGCCTGCTGCTCGAGCCACTCGCGGGTGTAGCGCTCGTGGGTTCCCGTTCGCTCGGCGAGTTCGGATGGGTCGAGCGGCCCTCCGTCGGCGAGCGCACGGTACCAGCCGAGCCGATCGCCGAGATGGATGCTGAGCAGTTCGAACGCTCCGAGCATGTCGCCGAAGATGCGCTCGGCGAAGGCCGTCGTCGCGTCGCCGTCTCCGGGCCCGGGCGTCGTGTCGGGCTGTTCCGTCGTCGCGTCGCCGTCTCCGGGCCCGGACGTCGTGTCGGGCTGTTCCGTCGCCATCGACGGCTCCTTCCTTCCGGCCCGGCGCGATCGCGTCAGGCGCCGATGAGGAGTCTCGTGGAGTGTTCGAGGTGCTCCCGCACGGCCTCGCCGCCGCGGGTCGGGAGCTCGTCGAGCAGAGCGCGGTGCTCCTCGATGAGGCTCTCGAGGGTGTAGTGCGGTCGCACGTGCAGGAGGAACAGCAGCAGCTCGCTGCCGAGCGCCGAGTGCGCCTCGATGATGCGAGGGCTCGCCGACGCCGCCACGATCGCCCGGTGGAAGTCGGCATGGATGCGCTCGGCCTCGAGCCAGTCGTCATCATCTTCATCGTCGGTGGCGGAGGCATCTCGCGCGAGCGAGTCGAGCCTCGCGAGCGCGTCTCGCGCCGGCGCCAGCACGGGATCGGGCCACACCTCGCCGTAACGCTCTCCCACGATGCGCACGGCCTCGACCTCGAGCGCCGCGCGCAGCTGCTGCAACGCGATCACCTGGGCACGGTCGAAGCTCGTCACCCGCACCCCGCGGTACGCCTCGGCGACGGCGAGCCGCTCGGCGACGAGCCGCTGGAACGCCGCGCGCACGGTGTGCCGCGAGACGCCGTACTGCTCGGAGGCGGCCTCTTCACGCAGCGGAGTGTCGGGCGGCAGCACCCCGCTCAGGATGTCGGCGCGAACGAGCGCGGCGACGCGGTCGACAGAGGTTCCGGTCGAAGCCGGGAGGCCCGGATCGTGTGCTGGCGTCGGCATCGTGGCATCCGCTCGCTCTGGTTCGTTTCGACTCGCGGCGCGATCAGTCGAGCTTCGAGCGCACGATGAGCCACACCCCGATGCCGACGACGGCCACGACGCCGACGGCGGCGACGACCGCCGCCACCGGCTGCTCGTCGGCGAAGCGGCGCAGCCTGCGCTTGGCTCGCTCGGTGCGGATGCCGACCTGCTTGGGCACATTGAGCTTGTCTTCGAGGGCGTTCAGCGTCTCGGCGAACTCGGCACGGGCCTGCTGCGACGCCTGCTTCGCCTGCAGGCGGGTGAGGTTGCGTTCGCGAGTTGCGGCGTCGCGCTTCGAGGGACGAGGGCCGGAGGCGTCAGTAGCGGCGGTCATAGTCACCCGTTCCCTTCAGGGCGTCGAGATCGGCCTTCAGGCTCTCGACCGACTCGAGGGGCTCCGAACCCCGCTTGAAGTTGACGTAGGCGATCCACAGCAGCACCGCGATGATCAGGAGCAGCACTCCCGACACCGTGAGCGCGGCGGCCCACGCGGGCATCACGAGCGCGAGGGCGAAGATCGCGGTGGTAATGAGCGTGAAGAGCAGGAACACGCCGACCACGGCGGCGCCCGCGACGAGCCCCGAGCCGATGCCGAAGTGCTTGACCTTGTAGGAGATCTCGGCCTTGATCTGGTCGATCTCGGCGCGAACGAGCGACGAGATCGTGTCGGGCAGGTCGCCGATCAGCGTGAAGAGGGAGCGGTCGTCGTTCGAGGGCGCGGTCATCGCGTGGTCACCTCCACGGTCATGAATCGGATGCGGCGGGCTTGGCCTTGCCCGTCGTGCTGCGCTTCGTCGGAGCGCGCTTCGCGGTGCTCTTCGCAGTGCCCTTCGCACCGGACGCTGCCGATGAAGCGACATCGGCGGCGTCGTCGATCGCGTCGTCGAGCGCCGAGGCGGCGCTGTCGACGGCGGACTTCGCTGCTGCGGCCGTCTTCGAGACGTTCTGCTTCGCGGTCTTCGCCGCGCTCGAGACGTCGCTCCTGGTGGCGCCGGCGCCGCGGGTCGCGTTGCCGATGAACGACTTCACGCCGTCGAGCACGGAGTCGGAGAGGTCGCCGACCTTGTCGGCTGCGAACCCCTTCACGGTGTCGACGCCCTGCTGCACGGCCGGCGTGTTCCACACGCCCTCGGCCGCCTTGCGGATCTGCTCGTAGCGCTCTCGACCGGCGCGCGTACCGAGTACGTAGCCGACTCCGAGCCCCACGACGAAGAGGATCTTGCCTTTCATGTGCACCCCATCTCCCCCTGTGGTTCACCACAGCGACTGTTCCAGCGTAGACCCCGGGGCAAGCGGCGCAAGGGGGTTGCGTCGAAATATTCCGTTTCGGCTATGCGTCGCCGTCGGGCTGCACGCGGCGGTGCCGGACCCGGCGCGCCGCCTCGAGGGCGTGCGGCACGACCGAGGCGAGACCGGTGCCCGCGACCCATGAGCCGGTCGCCTCGATGCCGGGTTCGGCGGCGAGCGCGTCCTCGAGCGCCTGCACGCGCTCGTGCTGGCCGATGGTCGCCTGCGAGAGGGCGTCGCGCCACACGGTGCGACCCGAGGCGCGCAGCATCCGCTCGTCGAGGGGAACGCCGAGGAGCAGCGCCGCGTCGGCGAGCGCGAGCTCGGCGACGTCGGCGTCCGAGCGCCCGTCGAGCGGGTTCGCAGCGCCGGCGCGACCGTAGGAGAGGCGCACGACGTGACGCCCGCCCGCCTGCTCGGCGAGCCACGACCACTTCGCGGTCGAGTGGGTGAGGGCCTTCGCCGTCACCCCGGGCGCGTCGGCCGCGACGAGCACGCCGGTGCCGCGCGGGGCGGCGTCGAGCTCCGGCGCATCGAGCACGAGGGTGACGAGTTCGACGGATGCTGCGGCTGGCCATGCCCCGCCGGCGGTGTCGCTCGTGCTGGTCCAGCCGTCGAGGGCGTCGTCGACGAGGGCGAGGGCCGCATGGCCGGAGGCGGCGAGCACGACGTCGGGAGCGGTCACGAGCAACCGGCCGGCCTCGGTCGTCGCGGTGACGAGCCATCCGGATGCTTCGGACGATGACGCGGCATCGCGCTCGCGGGTCTCGGCATCGCGTTCGAGCCCCGTGACCTCCGCGCCGCGCACCACCGTGACGCCGAAGTGGGCGAGCTCGCGCTCGAGGGCGTCGACGAGCCGGTGCATGCCGCCGCGGAGACCCCGCACGGCTCCCCCGGCCTTGCGCTCCTCGACGAGCTGGCCGACACCGCCCGAGAGCGAGCCGGTGCGGGTCATCGCCTCGTTGAGCCCGGGCGCGACGATGTCGAGGTCGAGGTCGACGGGGTCGGTCGAGTAGACCCCCGCGGAGATCGGCGTGACGAGCCGGTCGAGCACGGCCTGGCCCATGCGCTCCCGCACGAGTTCGCCGAGGCTGCGCGCGCGGCCGATGCGGAGGATCGGCTTCACGCGATCGAGGTAGGCGCGGGTCGCACCGCTCCAGCCGATGATGCGCCGCACGTCGTCGCCGAGCGGGTTCGCCGGGATGCCGAGGATTCCCGTCTTCGGCAGCGGGGCGGCGTCGAGGCCCTGCTTGCCGGGCATCACGAGCCAGGCGCCGGCGGGATTCGGGTTCTCGATGTCGGAGTCGAGCCCGAGCGAGCCGAGCAGTTCGGCGACGGCGCCGCCGCGGGTCGCGAACGACTCGGCACCGCTGTCGAGGCTGAGTCCGTCGAGCTCGATGCGACCGACGCATCCGCCGAGGTCGTCGCGACGCTCGAGCACGGTGACCTGCAGGCCGACCTTCGCGCACTCGAGTGCTGCGACGAGGCCGGCGACGCCGCCGCCGACCACGACGACGTCGGCGGTCGCGCGTTCGACGACGGGCTCCGCGGCCTGGCCGGGCGCGGGCGACGAGTCGGGCCCGGGCGTCATCGCGTCGCTCATGCCGAGGCCTCGTGCACGAGCTCGGCGACGCGCGTCAGCACGGTCGGGTCGGTCTCGGGGGGCACGCCGTGACCGAGGTTGAAGACGTGGGCGGGGGCCGCCTGACCGCGGCGCAGCACGTCGCGCACGGCGGCCTCGAGCACGGGCCACGGGGCGGCGAGCAGGGCGGGGTCGAGGTTGCCCTGCAGCGGCACCCCCTCGCCCACGCGCTCGACGGCGACGTCGAGCGGGATGCGGTAGTCGACGCCGACCGTGTCGACGCCGATACCGTGCATCGCGCCGAGCAATTCGCCCGTGCCGACGCCGAAGTGCACGACGGGCACGCTGCGGGTGGTCGGGGCGGCAGCGCCGCCCGAGGCATCCGCCGTCTCGTAGGCGAGGTCGTGCACGTGGGCGAGGGCCGCCGCCGAGGCGGGGGCGACGTGCGTCTCGTAGTCGGCGAGCGAGATCGCGCCGGCCCACGAGTCGAAGAGCTGGGCGGCGGATGCCCCGGCGAGCACCTGCGTGCGCAGGAACCGGCCGGTGAGCTCCGCGGTCCAGTCCATGAGCGCGCGCCAGGCGCCGGGGTCGGCGTGCATGAGGGTGCGGGCGGCGAGGTGGTCCTTCGAGGGGCCGCCCTCGGCGAGGTAGGCCGCGAGGGTGAACGGCGCACCGGCGAAACCGATGAGCGGGGTCGGGGTGCCGGAGCCGTTGTCGGTCGTGTTCAGCTCGGCGACGGTGCGCGCGACCGCCTCGGTGATGGGGCCGGACGTCTCGTCGAGCCGTGCAGGGTCGATCGCCGTGAGCTCGGCGACGCCCGCGGCATCCGCGTAGCCCCTGCCGAAGACGGGGCCGCGACCCGCCTGGATCTCGACGTCGACGCCCACGAGCTTCAACGGCACGACGATGTCGCTGAAGAAGATGCCGGCGTCGACCTTGTGCCGGCGCACCGGCTGCAGCGTGATCTCGCTCGCCATCGCGGGGTCGAGGCACGCGTCGAGCATGCGCGTTCCGACGCGCAGGTCGCGGTACTCGGGCAGCGAACGGCCGGCCTGCCGCATGAACCAGACGGGCGCGGCGTCGGCGCGCTCTCCTCTATATGCGCGAACGAGGCGCGAGTCGGAGGTCAGGCCGGCGGAGAGCGGATGCTGCGGGGAGAGGATCACGCCTGACATTGTCGCGCATCGGGCTGAGTGAAGGGTCGCTGTCGGGCTGCGCTGCCGCTCAGCGGTCGGGGCCCGCCAGCTGCTCGAGCACGTGCGCCGCGAGCGCCACCTGGGCATCGAGCTGCGGGTGCAGGCCGTCGTCGAGGAGCGGCAGGGGGCCGGCGGCATCCGCCGGGTCGATGACGAGGTCATCGGGGTCGGCCGTCGCGTGCAGGATCGCGGCCGTTGCGCGCACGTCCGCACCGGTCCATGCGAGGCCGACGCCGCCGAGGTACGGGTGCGCGGCGATGCGCCGCTCGTCGATGGGCGTCGGGGCGATCCAGACCCATCGCGCGCCGGGGCCGCCCACGGCGCCGCGACGGATGAGCCGCAGGTTCCGGGTGGTCTCGGCGGCGCTCACGAGCCGATCGCCCTCCGCGCCGGGGAAGCGACGGGCGTCGTTGGCCCCGAGCATGCAGAAGACGACCTCGGCCTGCCGCCGCCGGAGTGCCGGCAGGTTGGCGAGGGCCTGCGTCGTCGTCGACCCCGAGATCGCGAGGTTCTCGAACTGCAGCCCGAGGTCGGGCCGTTCTGCGGCGAACAGCGCGGCGAGCAGCTCGAACCACGAGAGCCGGTCGGCGGTGGTGCTCTCGCCGATCGTGATGACACGGTCGCCGGTCGTGAACGGAGCGCGCCCGAGCGCCGACCGCACCGACGGCGTCGCCGCGAGGCGGCGCACGGCATCGGCGCGCTGGGCGTCGAGCGACTGCACCGCGGTCGCGTAGCTCGCGGGATCGGTGCCGAAGACGGCTGCGCGGGCGGCGTCGTCCATCGCCCACGCGTACGGGAGCGAGCGTTCGGGCCGCTCGAAGCGCACGAGCTTGTCGAGCATCGGGCCGCTCACGAGCGCGACCCCGCCGCGGTGCCGGAGGCGGCGCCTGCGGGGGCGGCGCCTGCTCGGCCGCGCCCCGGCCGCGGGGCATCCACTCGCCGGAGCGGCAGCAGGAAGGCGCAGAGCACGATCCACGCGAACGACGGGAAGCGCACGATCGGCAGCAGCACGGCGAGCTCGGGAATCGCGACGACGAGCGTCGCGACCATGGCGAGACCCGCCAGCACGAGCCCCGCCCATGCATGCCAGCGCGGCAGCAGGCCGGCCAGCAGCCCCGGCACGGCGAGCCCCGCGACGAGCAGACCGAGCGGCACGACGAACCCCGGGCCGCCGGCGAAGAAGGCGAGGTCGTGCAGCAGGCGCACGATGCCCGGCTCTTCGAGCAGCTCGGGTCGCGTGAGCGCCCAGCTGAAGCCGGCCGACAGCGCCATCGCCGCCGAGGCGAGGATGCCGCCGGCGAAGCCGATCGACACGCCGGGCGCACGCACGCCGAGCTGGGCGAGCCGCGTCGTGGCGGTTGCAGCGAAGATCGCGAGGGGCACGGATGCCGCGAACTGCAGCAGCGCGGTGATGAGCACCGAGAGCCCGTGGTCGCGGAAGTAGGCGACGATCGCGTCGCCATCGCCGAACGGCGAGGGGTAGGTCGCGCCGCCGGCGATCACGGCGGGCAGCACGATCGAGGCCATCGAGAGCGCCACGACGACGATCGCGAGGGGCGGCAGCGGCGGCCCGGCGGGCGTGCGCCGCGACCCCGCCGACGGCGCGGAGTGCTGGGACTCGGCCGCGGCGGTTCCGACCGCCGCATCATTCGTTCTGTTCATGTAATCATTCATAGCACAGAATGATTCAGCCGCAACTGGTAGAGTCGGCGACATGGAGACGAGCGCACACGAGGCACCCTTCCGGCCGCCCGCGGAGCGCGTCGGGTTCCTGCTCTCCCAGGTGGGCGCCTACGCCTCCGCGCGCTTCGCGGAGCGCCTCGCCGAGCTCGACGTGCAACCGAGCGACGTCGGGCTGCTGCGCATGATCGCGACCGAACCGGGCCTCAGCCAGCAGGCGCTCGCCGGCAAGCTCGGCGTGGTGCCGAGCCGCGTCGTCGCCCTCGTCGACGCCCTCGAGCGCAAGGAGCTCGTCACCCGAACCCGGAGCACCACCGATCGGCGCACGCACGAGCTGCACCTCGCCGATCGCGGACGAGACGTGATGACGCAGATGCGCCGCATCGGCCGCGAGCACGAGGACGACCTCGTCGCCGAGCTCAGCGACGAGGAGCGGCAGACGCTCGGCCGCCTGCTCGCGCGCATCGCGGCAGCCCACGACCTCGATCCCGGGGTGCACCCCGGCTACCGGGCGACGCGCGGCTGACTCCTCTGCGTCGCGACGTCGTCTCGAGTCGCCTCGATGGTGCAACGCGATGGTTGCGCTTCTTGCGCACTAGTGCAACTATTGTGTTGCACATCATCAGGCACGACAATCGAGGAGGACGCATGAACGGCACCACAGGATCACTCGACCGGATCGACCAGCAGATCGACATCGACGCCTCGGCGGAGCGCGTGTGGGAGCTCGTCTCCACCGCCGGTTGGTGGATCAACGACGACCGCATCGTCGAGCACCGCATCGAGCAGCAGGGCTCTCGCGTCGTCGTGCACGACGACAAGCACGGCGCGTTCACGCTCGCGGTCGAATCGCTGGATGCCCCGCGGTACGCCGCCTTCCGCTGGTTCAACACGGCCCCGGCTTCGACGGAACCCGACCCCGAGCACGACCCGCTCGTCTCGACGCTCGTCGAGTTCTGGGTCGAGGATCGGGCCGACGGCGGTGTCGTGCTGCGCGTCGCGGAGAGCGGCTTCGAGGGCCTCGACCGCAGCGCGGAGGAGCGCCGCCGCATGTTCGACGGCAACACCGAGGGTTGGGCGATCGAGCTCGGTTTCGCGCGCGACCACCTCGCGAACGAGCTCGCGGCGGGCCGATGACGATCGGCGTCGAGAGCCTCCCCGCCGCGTTCGCCGCCCTGGGCGACGACACGCGGTGGGAGCTCCTGCAGCGACTCGGCACCGCGCCCGCATCGGCGACGATGCTCGCGGCCGATCGACCGATCAGCCGGCAGGCCGTCGCCCGGCACCTCGAGGTGCTGCGCGAGGCCGGGCTCGTCGAGACCGAGATCCACGGCCGCGAGGTGCGCTACCGCGCGATCGGATCGCGCCTGAGCGCCCTCGCCCGCGACCTCGACACCCTCGCCCAGGGCTGGGAGCGCCGGCTGCGCACGATCAAGGCGGCCGCCGAGGGCTAGCACCGCTGCGACCGCCGCGGGCCGACCGCCCGCGGCGGCGCGCGGGCCCGCCCGCGGCGGCGCGGCGAGCCGGCCCGCCGATTCGTTCGGAAGCCTTACATTCCCGCGCCCATCAGCGCTAAGGTCGAGACGTTGTGCGCCCCCGAGCACGACGACGCGCGGGTCCCCGAGCCCGTGCGCCTCCGCATCCCACGGAGATTCACATGCCCCCACTGCGCCCGTCGCACCCGTCCTCCTGCGTGCCGTCCCGATCGCCGCGAGTCGCGCGATGAACGCGGCCGCACCGCATCGCACCGGCGTCACCTTCATGGTCGCCGCCGCGGCCGCGATCGTGATCGGCGCGCTCATCGCCGGCTCAGGTTTCCTCGAGCGCCTCATGCTGCGCCTGCCCGAAGTTCCCAGCAGCGGGGTCGTCACGCTCGCAGTCGCCTCGGTCCTCGTGCTGGCCGGCGTCATCTGGATGATCGTCCGCCTCGGCGAGCGCGCCCGCGCCCGCTCCCGTCGCCGCGCGCTCGAGGCCAGCGTCCGCGGCGAGGTGAGCTGCGGCATCCGTCGCCGTGAACTCGTCGCCCGGCTCAATGAGCTGACGGCCGACGACGGCGAGCAGATCGCCCTCGCCGCCCGCTACTCGATCGTGGCCGACGAACTCGGCATCGCGCTCTGGAACGGTGGTCGCCGCCCCCGGCGTGCCGCCCACTTCGCGTGGCGCGAGGTCCGCGGCATCCGCAGCGACTCGATCATCGCCGGCGAGACGGTGCTCTCGGTGCTCGTGCTGCGCGTGCGTCGCGGCGGAGTGAGCGTCGAACTGCCGATCGTGCTCGCTGCGGAGCGGCCGGGACGCTACGCGCTCTCCGACGCCCCCTTCTTCGCCGTCGTGCGCAGCTGGAAGGCCAAGCACCGCGAGGCGCTCGCAGCCGAGGGCCTCGAACTGCCGCCGCTCACCGCACCGATCCAGATCATCCCGCAGAACGCGGTGTTCGCCGGCCGCTGAGTCGCCCCGGGCCACCCCCGAGTTGCCCGCGGTGTCGCTCTGGGCGAACCCTGATTCGACGGCGAGTAGAATCCCTTCGTGCTCATCTGCCTCACCGCGAGTCACAAGAACGCCGGGTTCGACATGCTCGAACGCCTCTCAGTGACCGCGGACGCCGCCGGCCCCCGTCTCCGCGAGGGTCACCCCTCCGTGCAGGGCGCCGTCGTGGTCGCCACCTGCAACCGCTTCGAGGCGTACCTCGACCTCGACGCCGCAGAGGGTGACTCACCCGTGCCCGCGGTGCACGAGGCGATCCGCGCCGTCGGCGCCGTCGCGGGCCTCGAGCCCGAGGAGCTGCGCTCGACGTTCGGCTTCGTGCACGGCAACGCCGTCGCCGGCCACCTCTTCGCCGTCGCGTCGGGCCTCGAGTCGGTCGTCGTCGGCGAGGGCGAGATCGCGGGCCAGGTGCGTCGCTCGCTCGAACGCGCCCGCGGCGAGGGCACCACGACTCCCGACCTCGAACGACTCTTCCAGCGCGCCTCGCAGATCTCGCGCCGCGTGAAGAACGAGACGGGCATCGGCAACGAGGGCCGGTCGGTCGTGCGCCTCGCGCTCGAGCTCGCCGAGAGCCGCATCACCGACTGGGCCGCCACCCGCGTGCTGCTCGTCGGAACCGGTCGCTTCGCGGGGGCCTCCCTCGCAGCCCTGCGCGACCGCGGCGTCACCGACGTGCGCGTCTTCTCCCCCTCGGGTCGCGCGGCGAAGTTCGCGACGAACCACGGCATCGAGGCGGTCGGGCGTCGCGACGTCGCCGCAGCGGCCGCGACCTCCGACGTGATCGTCACGTGCACCACGGCCGAGCACCACGTCGTCGACCGCGCGCTGCTCGAAGCGGGCAGGGCGGGTTTCGAGGCATCCGTCGCCGACGTGTCGGTCGCCGGTTCGCCGGCTGCTGCGCCTGCCGCCGTTCGATCGCTCGGTCTCGTCGCCGAGCCCGTCGCAGCACCCGTCGAGCGCCAGCTCGTGATCGACCTGGGTCTCCCCCGCAACGTCGCCCCCGACGTCGTCGAGGTGCACGGCGTCGAACTGCTCGACCTCGAGACCATCCGCATCCACGCCCCGCTCGAGGAGTTCGGTGCGACGGATGCCGCGCGCGCGATCGTCGGCGGAGCGGCCCGGGCCTTCGGCGAGGCGCGCGAAGAGCAGGACCTCGCGCCGGCCGTCGTCGCCCTGCGGCGTCACGTCTTCGACCTGCTCGACGGCGAGATCGAACGCGCCCGCTCGCGCGGCGACGCCGACGGACGCACCGAAGAGGCCCTGCGCCACATGGCGGGCGTGCTGCTGCACACCCCCATGGTGCGCTCGCGCGAGCTCGCACGCGCCGGCGAGCAGCAGGCCTGGATCGACGGCATCGCGGCGATCTTCGGCGTCGCTCCCGAAGCGGATGCCGCGGCGGCCACGTCGGAGGCGCACGGTACGCTTCGTGACGATGCACGAGAACGCCACGCCTGACCCCGCGACCACGACTCCGCTCGATCGAGCTGCCGCCGCAGCCGCCGACGGGCCGCCGGCGCTGCGATTCCCCTACGACGCAACCGCACTGACCGAGACGCCGATCAGCACGGAGCGTCTCGTACTGCGGCCGCTCGAGGCATCGGACGCCCCCGACGTGTTCGAGTACCAACGCATCCCCGAAGTGCTCCGCTACATCCCGTGGCCCGAACGCGACCGCGGTGAGGGCTATGAGGCGACCGCGCGGCGCGCGGCCGCCCGCGTGCTGGCCGGCGACGGCGACTACTTCGTACTCGCCATGACGCTGCCCGACACCCCGTCCGTCGGCGACGACGACGGCCCGCGCGTGATCGGCGACATCATGGTGAGAGTCTCGAGCTTCGCCAACGCGCGACTCGAACTCGGCTGGATCGTGCATCCCGACTTCCAAGGCAGAGGCTACGCCTACGAAGCCGCCGCGGCGGTGCGGGACTTCGCGTTCGACCGGCTGGAGCCGCACCGTCTCGAGGCGTACCTCGACCCGCGCAACACGGCATCCGCCGCCCTGTGCGAACGTCTCGGCATGCGACACGAGGGAACCATGCTCGAAGAGGCGTACAACGACGAGTGGCAGGACTCCGCCGTGTACGGCATGCTCCGCCGTGATTGGGCGGCTTCTCTCACGTAGGGCTCCGCAGCACGCGGAGCTTCCCTCGCTCTCTCGCTCTCTCGCCCCGCGCTCTCGAGCAGCGCTCTCCACAGAGTTATCCACAATCTGTGGAACATACGTTCGAATGTCGGCGTTTCGCGAGACCATGGAACATGTCCGAAGCGCTCCCCGATTTCAGTGGTCTGACCGCCCTGATGTCGTCGTGCGCACCGTCGTCGAGCAGCTTCAGCGCGCTCGACGACCGTGCCCTCGTCGAAGCCGTCGAGGCGATCACGGCGCTCAGGCACGAGGTCGAGCGAGCACAGGCACTTGCGGCCGCCGAGGTCGTTCGCCGATCGAAGATCGCCTTCGGACTCCAGGGGCTCGCGCAGCGCGCGGGCCATGCGAACGCGGGCGAGTTGCTGCAGTCGATCACGCACTCGTCGAAGCGCGAGACCACGGCGCTGGTCGGGGTCGGGCAGATGGTCGCCGAGACCGAGGCTGCGGCGGTGTTCGAGACCGCGCGGCACGATGATCCCGAGCTCGCCGCACTCGTGGCGGCACCGGTCGCGCCGTGGTTCCGCGAGTTGAGCCATGCCGTCACGAGCGGTCGACTGACCGTTGGCGTCGCCGATGCGATCCGGTCAGGGCTCGGCGAACCCGGCGGCGATGCCGACGACGACGCACTGGCCTCGATGCTCGTGGGCGTCATCGCCGAGTGCGAGGGCCTGCATGCCGACGCCGCTCGGCGTCTCGCCCGGCAGGCTCGCGATCGCATCGATGCGGCCGGGGTGGCCGTTCGTGCCGAGCGGCAGCGCGAGCAGCAGTTCTGGCGCGTGTGGGTGAAGCCCGACGGCATGGTGCGCGGCGAGTTCGAGCTCGACGCCGAGAGCGGCATGCTCGTGAAGGCGGTGTTCGACCAGCTCACCCACCCTCGTCGCACCGCCGCCCGATGCGGCGCGGCTTCGGCGATCCCGTTCGCGGCGATACCGCCTTCGCCGATGCGCGGGCGGCTCGTGAGCGCGACGCGGCCGAGGGGCTCGTGCAGCTGCTCCGCGCCGGAGCGAGTGTCGACCCCACGCGCGTGCTCGACGACAGGAAGCCGTCGGTTCGGCTGATCGTGAACGCCGCCTCACTCGGCTCGGGCATTGGTTCGGGAGCCATCGAGGGGCATCCCGATCGCATCCCGCTCGTCGACATCCACACGGGGCTCTGCGAGGGCTACCTGCCGATGCTCTTCGATGACGACGGCGCCTGCCTCGACCTCGGCCGCGACGAGCGGCTCTTCACCGACCGGCAGAAGGTCGCGCTCGCGGTGCGCGACGGCGGCTGTCTCGATCCCGACTGCACGCGCCCGCCCTCCTGGACCGAGGCGCACCACATCGACCACTGGCAACGCGACGGCGGGCGCACCGATCTCGCCGACGGCATCCTGCTGTGCCGAAGAGACCATCTCAGGTACCACAACCAGGGATGGGAGGTCCGGCGCACCGGTGCGGACTACTGGCTCATCCCGCCGGCCGGCGTCGATCCAGCGCAGACGCCGAGAGCGATGCGGCCGAAGACGCCCGCCAGACATCCTCAATCCAGTCGATCCGGCGCGACTCGCCCCGGCACCTGTCGGAGCGGGGCCGGCCGAGTCTGAACGCGTCGCCTCCATCGCGGGGTAGAGCTCTGCGCAGATCGCGCAACGCGCCAGCGCTCTACCCGAGCGCGCTACGCGCCGATCAGGCGCGCAGCGAGGAACCCCTCGAGCTCGGCGAGCGGCACGCGCACCTGCTCCATGCTGTCGCGCTCACGCACCGTCACCGCGTTGTCGTCGAGCGAGTCGAAGTCGACCGTGATGCAGAACGGTGTGCCGATCTCATCCTGACGCCGGTAGCGACGACCGATGGCACCGGCGTCGTCGAAGTCGACGTTCCAGTGCTTGCGCAGCGACGCGGCGACCTCGCGAGCAAGCGGCGACAGCTTCTCGTTGCGGCTGAGCGGAAGCACGGCGGCCTTCACCGGAGCGAGACGCGGGTCGAGCCGCAGCACCGTGCGAGTGTCGACGCCGCCCTTCGCGTTCGGCACCTCTTCGACGTGGTACGCGTCGACGAGGAACGCCATGAGCGAGCGGGTGAGACCGGCGGCGGGCTCGATCACGTACGGGATCCAGCGCTCGTTCTTCGACTGGTCGAAGTACGAGAGCTCCTTGCCCGAGTGCTCCGAGTGCGTCGTGAGGTCGAAGTCGGTGCGGTTCGCGACGCCCTCGAGCTCGCCCCACTCGCCACCGGTGAAGCCGAAACGGTACTCGATGTCGACGGTGCGCTTCGAGTAGTGCGACAGCTTCTCTGCGGGGTGCTCGAAGCGACGCAGGTTCTCGGGGTCGACGCCGAGGTCGACGTACCAGTCCCATCGGTAGTCGAGCCAGTACTCGAACCACTGGTCGTCGGTGCCGGGCTCGACGAAGAACTCGAGTTCCATCTGCTCGAACTCGCGCGTGCGGAAGATGAAGTTTCCGGGCGTGATCTCGTTGCGGAACGACTTGCCGATCTGGCCGATGCCGAACGGCGGTTTCATGCGAGCGGCCTGCAGCACGTTCGCGAAGTTCGTGAAGATGCCCTGCGCCGTCTCGGGGCGGAGGTAGTGCAGCCCCGACTCATCCTGGACCGGGCCCAGGTAGGTCTGCAGCATCATGTTGAAGTCGCGAGGCGGGGTCCACTGACCGCGGGTGCCGCAGTTCGGGCAGGCGATGTCGCCCATGCCGTTCTCGGGTGCGCGACCCTTCTTCTCCTCGAAGGCCTCGAGCAGGTGGTCTTCACGGAAGCGCTTGTGGCAGTGCAGGCACTCCACGAGCGGGTCGGTGAAGACACCGACGTGCCCGGAGGCGACCCAGACCTGCTTCGGCAGGATGACGCTCGAGTCGAGACCGACGACATCGTCACGGCCGGTGACCATGTACCGCCACCACTGACGCTTGATGTTCTCTTTGAGCTCGACGCCGAGGGGTCCGTAGTCCCACGCGGAACGGGATCCGCCGTAGATCTCGCCGGCCTGGAAGACGAAGCCCCGGTGCTGGGCGAGGGCGATGACGGATTCGAGACGGCTGGGTGCGGCCACGGTGGCTCCAATGGTCCTGGGGGGATCTGGCGAACGCCGCATCGGGCGAATGCCGGAAAACGACACGGTGTCACCATCCTACGGGCGGGCGCGACCGCGAACGAGCGCACGGTCGGTACGCTGTGCCCATCACGTCCATGGCCGAGGGGGCGACGGTGTGGGATTTCATCTGGGAACTGAACGTGATCGACGGGCCGTTCGTGATGACGGTGTATGCGCTCGCGGCGCTGGTCTTCCTCTACCTGCTCTTCCGCGGGCCGGGCTGGGCCTGGGTGCTGACGGTGTTCGTGCTGCTCATCCTGGGCGCGCTCATCGGCGTCGCGGTGCTCTGGATCGGCGTCAACGTGCTCGACGCGTTCGGCGGCCCGGTCGATGATTCGGCGTGGCTCTGGGTGCCTGCGGCGTTCGCCGGCATCACCGTCGCGATCTGGAACCTCTGGCACTCGCGGTGGTGGCGGAAGCTCATCGCACTGCTCGCGATCCCGCTGTTCTCGGCGGCCGCGGCGTTCGGCGTGAACGCCGCCTACGGGCTGAACCCCACGCTCGGGTCGATGTTCCACATCTCGACCGCCGACACGATCGACCCGCCCGTCCCCGACCCGGCGACGATCGTCGACCCGGCCGAACCGCTGTACGCGACGTGGACGCCGCCGCCCGACATGCCCGCGACCGGTGAGGTCGGCATCGTGCAGGGCGGGGTGCCGAACGCGGTGTCGGGTTTCGCGGCACGGCCCGCGCAGATCTACCTGCCGCCGGCGGCGCTCGTGACGGATGCCCCGCGCCTCCCCCTCGTCGTCATGATGATGGGCCAGCCCGGCGACCCCGACGCGAGCTTCATCGGCGGCGTGCTCGACGACTTCGCGGCCGAGCACGGCGGGCTCGCACCGATCGCCCTCGTGATCGACCAACTGGGCGATCCGTCCGACGATCCGCTCTGCCTCGACAGCAAGCTCGGCAAGGTCGAGAGCTACGTCATGCAGGACGTCGTGCCGTGGGCGAAACAGCGACTCGGCGTGCTGCAGGGGCGGCAGTTCACGACCGTCGCCGGGTACTCGAACGGCGGCGGCTGCGCGGCCTACTTCGGCGCCAAGTACCCCGAGGTGTTCGGCAACCTGCTCGCCGTCTCGCCCGTCGAGTACGCGGGCGCCGAGAACCCCGATGAGGTGCTGGACGAGATCTTCAACGGCGACCAGTTCGCCTACGACCTCGTCAAGCCCGCGAACAGCATGGCGGCGAAGGCGCCCTACCCCGATTCGGTCGCGATCTTCACGGTCGGCGAGAACGACCTCGCGTTCGTGCGCGGCACCGAACGACTGGCGGATGCCGCGACGGCGGCCGCCATGCAGACGACGCTCTTCCTCGTTCCCGGCGCCGATCACGACGTGGTGGCGCTGACGGGCGGCCTCGAGAAGGGCTTCGACGTGCTCTCCCCCAGACTCGGATTGTCGGCACCATGAGCGAGATGCAGGAACACGGCGAGCGAACGGCCGACCGCGCCGGAGGCCTCGAGGACTCCGAGCCGAACGGCCGGCTGCGCTCCACGGCCGAGGCGCTCGGCGGATTCATCCGCCGTGTACCCTTCAGCATCGCCGTGGCGGTGCTGCTCGTCGTGACGGCGATCGTGACCGGGACGTTCTTCGGCCCCGCGTCAGAGCAGACGGCGACGACGTGGGCGGCCGGAGTGATCACGACGGTCGACGGCCGGCAGTGGTGGACCGTCGCGACCGCGCTCGTGATTCCGTTCGACCCGTTCCAGCTGGTGTTCGGCGTGCTCGCGGCGCTCGTGCTCCTCGGCGTCGCCGAGCGGCGCATGGGCACCTGGCGCACGATCGTCGCGTTCCTCGTCACGGGCGCGCTCGGCGTCGCGATCGGCACCGTGCTGCAGTGGATCGGCTCACTGGCCGGCGAATGGTGGGCGTCGGGCACCGCCGCCGACCTGACCCTCGACCCGCTCGCCGGCATCGTGGGCGCGCTCATCACGGCGACGGCGTTCATGGGCAGGCTGTGGCGCCGACGCATCCGTGTCGTGACGATCGCCTTCATCCTCGTGTTCGTGCTCTACGACGGCGACTCGTCGAATGCGTACCGCCTGGTCGCGGCGATCGCCGGCTACCTGCTCGGCGCCGTGTTCACCCGCGATCCCTCGACCCTCTCGGCCAAGCGCAGCTCGCACCGCGAGACCCGCACGCTCGTCGCCGCCGTCGTCGCCGTGACCGGCATCGGCCCGATCGTGGCCCTCGTGAACCGCTCGGAGCTCACGCCCTTCGCCTTCGGCTCGTACCTCTACGCCGACGAGCCGCTCGAGCGCGCGGCCGTCATGGCGCAGTGCGGCGGTGACGCCGCCACCGCAGCGGCGGCCGCCTCCGAGTCGTGCACCGCGCAGCTCGCGCTGCTGAGCGCCCAGGGGTTCGGCATGTTCCTGCTCTCGTTCGTGCCGGTGCTGCTCCTGCTCGTCGCCGCATGGGGGCTCCGGCACGGCCGACGTTTCGCCCGCTGGCTCGCGATCGCCGTGAACGCCGCCATCCTGCTCTTCGCCCGCACGGCGTTCGACGTCACGGTGACGACCGCCGACGTCGACGACGGCACGTGGACCGTGTTCGACTTCGGTGAGCTGCTCGTCTGGATCCTCGCGGTGCTCGCGCTGCCGATCGGCATCATCGTCATGCTCATCGTCACGAGACGGCATTTCCAGATCCGGGCGCCGCAGGGTGCGTTCGCGCGATTCGCGGTGATCGTGAGCGGTGCGTTCGTCGTGCTCGCCGGCCTGTACCTGGCGGTGGGCCTCGCGACCGTCGGCGAGTACTGGCCGGCGGCGACCGGGTGGGACGTGCTGCTCGACACGTTCAAGCGGTTCGTACCGCCGCACTTCCTCGCCGTCGTCGACCCGATCGTCCTGCCGGGTCACGACCTCGCGAGCTTCCTCGCCCAGGCCGTCGGTCCGGTGTTCTGGGCCGTGTTCATCGCCGCCGCGATCCGGCTCATGTCGCGCACCGGCACCGCCGCGAAGACCGCCGACGACGCGCGCCTCCACGAGCTGCTGCACCGCAACGGCGGCGGCACGCTCGGGTTCATGTCGACCTGGCCCGGCAACGTCGCGTGGTTCAGCGACGACGGCGACTCCGCCGTGGCGTACCGGGTGATCAACGGCGTCGCGATCACGATGTCCGACCCGATCTGCGCACCGGGTGCCGGCGGGCGGGTCATCCGCGAGTTCGCCGCCTTCTGCGACGCGAACAGCTGGGTGCCCGTCTTCTACAGCGTGCACCCCGAGTACCTGCCCGTGTTCGACGAGCTCGAGTGGGAGCACATGTCGGTGGGCGAGGAGACGCTCGTGCGCACGAAGGGACTCGAACTCACCGGCAAGCCGTGGCAGAAGGTGCGGCAGGCGCTGAATCGCGGCATCAAGGAGGGCATGACCACGGTCTGGACCAGCTGGGACGAGCTGCCCCTCGCGACGGTCGCCCAGATCAACGCGATCTCCGAGGAGTGGATCGCCGAGAAGGAGCTGCCCGAGATGGGCTTCACGCTCGGCGGCATGGAGGAGCTGAAGGATCCAGAGGTGCGGCTCATGCTCGCCGTCGGGCCCGACGGGCGGTTGCAGGCCGTCACGAGTTGGCTGCCCGTCTACCGCGGCGGCGCCGTGATCGGCTGGACCATCGACTTCATGCGCCGCGCCGACGGCAGCATGAACGGCATCATGGAGTTCCTCATCGCCTCGGCGGCGCTGCACATGAAGGAGACGGGGGCCGAGGTGCTGAGCCTCTCGGGCGCCCCGCTCGCGACGAAGCCACTCGCGCCGGGTGAGACGCCGCCCGAGCCGACGGTCATGACACGGCTCCTCGACTTCCTCGCCACGACCCTCGAACCGGCCTACGGCTTCTCGTCGTTGTTCAGGTTCAAGGCGAAGTTCAACCCCGAGTACGAGACGATCTCGATGGCCTACCCCGATCCGCTGGCCCTGCCCGCGATCGGGCTCGCGATCGGCAAGGCCTACCTGCCCGAGGTGTCGCCGGCCGAGGCCGTCGCGCTCGTGAAGACGCTCACGAGGTAGCGGCTCACGCCTCGCGCAGCGAAGCCGGTCCGATGTCGGCGACCGAGCTGTGTCCGGCGAGCCCGAGCGTGAGGTCGAACTCGGCGATGTGGTTGCGCACGACCTCGCGCACTCCCGCGGCCCCGGCGACCGCGAGTCCGTAGACGTAGGGGCGGCCGATGCCGACGGCCGTGGCGCCGAGCGCGAGGGCGATGAACGCGTCGGCGCCGCCGCGCACGCCGCTGTCGAGGATGACGGGCACGCGCCCGCCGACTCGGTCGACGACGCCGGGCAACGCGTCGAGGCTCGCGACGGAGTCGTCGACCTGACGGCCGCCGTGGTTCGAGACGACGATGCCGTCGACGCCGTGGTCGAGGGCCTGCGCCGCGTCATCGGGATGCAGCACGCCCTTCACCAGCACCGGCAGCTTCGTCCACTCGCGCAGCTTCGCGAGGTCGGCCCAGGTGAGGGCGGGGTTCGAGAACACGTCGAGGAAGGTCTCGATCGCCGCCCGCGGCAGCGGCGAGCGCAGGGCCGCCCGCACTCCGCCGTCGACGAGCGGGGTGCGAGCGCCGGCGCGGGCGATCGAGAACGCCGAGGCGAGCAGCTTCGGGGTGACCTTCGGGCGCGCCCCGCCGCCCGCCCCCGCGGTGACCCGCTGCCGCACGAGCTCGGCGAAGACGGGGTCGCTCGTGTACTGCGCGATGCCCTGCCCGCGCGTGAACGGCAGGTAGGCGGCGTCGAGGTCGCGCGTGCGCCAGCCGAGCAGGTGCGTGTCGAGCGTCACCACGATCGCCTCGCAGCCGGATGCCTCGGCGCGACGCACGAACGAGGCGTTGAGCTCGTCGGAGGCGCTCCAGTAGAGCTGGAACCACCGCGATCGCGCGCCCATGGCGGCGGTGACCTCCTCCATCGGGCGGGAGGCCTGGTTCGACAGGATGTACGGCACGTCGAGCGCCGCGGCGGCCCGACCCACCGCGACATCCGCCTCGGCGTGCGCCATCTCGGCGACGCCGATCGGCGAGAGCACGAACGGCGTCGCACGGCGCCGACCGAGCAGTTCGATCGAGAGGTCGCGCTCGGAGACGTCGCGGAGCACCCGGGGCCAGATCTGCCGGCGCGCGAAGGCCGCTCGGTTCGCGGCCATCGTCGCCTCGGCCCCGGCGCCGCCGGCGAGGTAGGCGAACGCCTCGGCCGACACGGCCTTGCGCGCTGCGCGCTCGAGTGCGGCGAAGTCGACCGGCACCGAGGGGCGGATGCCGGACAGGCCCGCCCGGTACACCTCCGACTGCACGTCCCTCGCGAATCCTCGTGGACTGGTCATCGCCTCGGTGGCCATCGGCTCGCTCCTTCGCTGCATCGGGTGCGAGCCAGCGTAGCCGGGCCGAAGCGACGACGTATGGTGGAACGGATGCCTCAGCTCACCGACATCCGCGTCGCCGCCATCGCCCTCGTGCGCGATCGCCGCGTGCTCATGGTCACCGCACGCGACCGAGACGTGTACTACATGCCCGGCGGCAAGATCGACGACGGCGAGACCGCGGCGGAGGCTGCGGCCCGCGAGGCGCTCGAGGAGGTCGCCCTCGTGCTCGACCCCGCCGCGCTCGTGGAGCTCTTCGAGGTCGTCGTGCAGGCGCACGGCGAGCCCGACGGCCGCCTCGTGCGCATGCGGGTCTTCCGCGCCGAGACGGATGCCGCGCCCTTCGCGTCGGCCGAGGTCGGCAGCCTGCACTGGGTGACGACGGCCGATCTGCATCGCTGCCCGCCCGCCGGTGCCGAGGTGCTGGAGCGGCTCGCCGCGGCCGGTCTCATCGACTGACGGGCCACGGCTCACGGGAGACACCGGCACCGCTTCGCCCACGCCCTCGTAGACTGCGGGCATGTGGTCTCCCGCACGGATCGGGGCGCTCGCTCTCTGGTGGGCGCTCGACTACCTCGACGCGGCGAAGCAGCAGCTGCGGGTGCTCACCGTGCCGAAGCCGCCGAAGCGGTGGACGATGGGCGACGCCGGCAAGCCGACGATCCTGCTGCTGCCCGGGGTCTACGAGCACTGGTCGTTCATGGAGCCGCTCGGCGATGCGCTGAGCGCGCACGGCTACCGCGTGCAGGTCGCCCACGGGCTCGGCGCGAACCTGCTCGCCATCCCCGAGACGGCCGAGCGCCTTGTGCGCGCCCTGTCGCGGAACGCGGTGCCGACGGCGGGCCGGGTGGTCGTGGCGCACTCGAAGGGCGGCCTCGTCGGCAAGCGGCTGCTGCTCGCCGACACCGATCACGGCCTCGACATCCGCGGGCTCGTGGCGATCGCCACCCCGTTCGGCGGGGCGCGGCTCGCGCGCTACCTGCTCGATCCGAGCATGCGCGAGTTCGACCCCGACAGCGCCACGATCGTGGAGCTCGCGAGCGCGGCATCCGTCAACTCGCGCATCGTGTCGATCTTCGGCGTCTTCGACCCGCACCTGCCGGAGGGCAGTTCGCTCGCCGGCGCGACGAACCGGTTGCTGCCGGTGGCCGGCCACTTCCGCATCCTCTCGGCGCCCGAGACGGCGGTGGCCGTCGTCGCCGCCGTCGAGTCGCTCTCGGCGACGCCGGAGGCGGTCGCCGATGCGGCCGCAGCGACCGTGGCGGCCGCGGAGGAGGCGGGCGAGGGCGAAGCCGCCGACGCCCACGCCCGGGCGTGATCGTTCAGAGCTCGTCGAAGGGGCGCGCGTAGCGGAACCCGCCGCGATGCGCGTCGGTCGCCGCAGCCAGCCGGAGCGCCTGGAAGTACTCGCCCCACCCGGCATCGGGTGCCGTGATGCCCAGTTGCGAGCCGGCGACGAAGCCGAACCTGCCGTAGTAGGCGGGGTCCCCGAGCAGGACGATGACGGCCTCGCCGTGCTCATCGGCCACGCGCACGGTCTCCGCGACGAGCGCCGCGCCGATGCCGCGCCCCTGGTGCGAGGGGAGGACGCCGATCGGGCCGAGGCCGAGCGCCTCAGCCTCGCCGATCGTCGCGCGAGTGCTGATGCAGTAGCCGACGACCTCGTCGTCGACCTCGGCCACGAGCGCGAGATGCGGGATCAGGGCGTCGGAGCCGAGCAGCGCCGTGTTCAACCCGACCTCGATGGGCGGCGCGTCGGCGGTGGTCGCCGGCGTCTCGAACGCGATGGCGAGCAGTCGCTCGACGACGGCGCGATCGCCTGGCCGGAACGGGCGGATCACCACGTCAGTGCACGTACTCGAGCAGGTCGAGGCCGACCTGGCGCATGCCGTCGAGCACCGCGAGGCGCGAGGAGATCATGGTGTCGGCGTAGTACATCGACACGGCGTACGAGACGCTCGCGCGCGGCCCCCGGAGCACGCCCACCTCGCTGCGCACGCCGCCGTCGGTGCCGGTCTTGTTCATGAGCAGCACGTTGTGGTCGGGGGTGCGGTGCGCGAGCGGGTCGAGTCCGAACGCACTCGCGACCATCGAGAGGTCGGCGTTCAGCGAGAGCCAGCCGACGACGCGCTGCGACACCTCGGGCGAGACGATCTCGCCGCGGGCGAGCGAGGCGAACAGCCACGTCAGCTCCTTCGCCGAGCCGATCGAGAGCTGCGGGGCGTCGTCGGGGCCGCGGTGGTCGCGCACGAGGTCGAGCAGCGCCGTTCGGGTCAGGCCGAGCGCCTCGGTGCGGGCGCGCACGGCCTCGAGGCCGACGTGACGGATGAGCACGTTCGTCGCGAGGTTGTCGCTCGTCGCACCGATGAGCGCCGCGAGATCGGCGAGCGGCAGCGACGGCGACTGCATGTGCTGCCAGATGCCCGAGTCGCCGACGGCGTCGCGCGGCGCACGGTCGAGCACCGTGAACGACTCGCTGCTGTCGCCCGCGAGCCGCGAGGCGACCTCGACGAGCAGCAGCACCTTGCCGATCGACGCCGTGGGCATGACGACGTGGTCGTCGACGGAGAAGAGCACCTTGCCGGTCGCGAGGTCGGTCGCACGAGCCGAGACCTGCACCCCGGCGAGCGCGAGTTCGCCGAGCGCGTCGAACCCGCGGGCGAAGTTCTCGCCCGGCTCCTCGGTGCGGTGCTTGCCGCGCCGGAGGTCGCTATGCCGCGCACGCCGCTCCGAACCCTGCGACGACGTCACCACGGTGATTCCACGGCCTTCCTCTGACAGTCGGCGCTCCCCCACCGCAAAGCGGCGCGCTCGAATTTGCTCGGTTGTACTTGCGACTACCAGATCGTCACGCGCTCGGCTGGCTCGAGCCAGAGGGCGTCATCGGGAGTCACTTCGAAGCTAGCGTAGAACTCGTCGATGTTCCTGACGATCTGGTTGCAGCGGAACTCGTTCGGGGAGTGCGGGTCGATCGCGAGCAGGCGCACGACCTCCTCGTCACGGCCCTTCATCTGCCAGGCCTGCGCCCACGACAGGAAGAAGCGCTGCGCGGCGGTGAGTCCGTCGATCACCGGCGCCGAGTCGACGTCGCCGCCGAGCGAGATCACGTACGCCTTCCACGCGATCGCGAGGCCGCCGAGGTCGCCGATGTTCTCGCCGATCGTGAGGGCTCCGTTGACGTGCGGCGCGCCGTTCGAGGCATCCGCTTCGCCGCCGACCTGCTCGTCGCCCTCGCCGGCCGCAGCGTCGCCCTCGCCGGCCGCACCCGGCTGCGCGGTCGCGAGCTGCGACGGCACGAGTGCGTCGTACTGGGCGATGAGCGCCGTCGTGCGCTCCTCGAACGCGGCGCGGTCGGCCTCGGTCCACCAGTCGGTGAGGCGGCCGTCGCCGTCGTACTTCGAGCCCTGGTCGTCGAAGCCGTGCCCGATCTCGTGCCCGATGACGGCCCCGATCGCACCGTAGTTCGCAGCGGCATCGCGCTCGGCGTCGAAGAACGGGTACTGCAGGATCGCCGCCGGGAACACGATCTCGTTGAACCCGGGGTTGTAGTAGGCGTTGATGGTCTGCGGCGTCATGAACCACTCGTCGCGATCGAGCGGCTTGCCGATCTTGCCGAGCTCGCGGTTGAACTCGAACTCGGCCGTCGCCCGCACGTTGCCGACGAGGTCGTCGGTGATCTCGAGCGAGGAGTAGTCGCGCCACTTCACCGGGAAGCCGATCTTCGGCGTGAACTTCGCGAGCTTGTCGAGCGCCTTCGCCCGGGTCTCCTCGCCCATCCACTCGAGCGCGTCGATCGACTGGCGGTACGCCTCGACGAGGTTCGCGACGAGGTCGTCCATCGCCTCCTTCGCCGCGGGAGGGAAGTGCCGCTCGACGTAGATGCGGCCGACGGCCTCGCCCATGGCGCCCTCGACGAGCGAGACGCCGCGCTTCCATCGCTCGCGCATCTGCGGGGTGCCAGTGAGCGTGCGGCCGTAGAAGTCGAAGTTCGCCTCGACGAAGTCGTTCGAGAGGTAGGCGGCGCTGCCGCGCACGACCTGCCAGGCGAGCCAGTCCTTCCAGGCCTGCAGGCGGTCGTCGGTGAGCAGCGCGCCGAGCCCCTGCACGAACGAGGGCTCGCGCAGCACGATCTCGTCGAATGCGCCGGCGGGCACGCCCATCGCGTCGCGCCAGATGTTCAGGTCGACGGATGCCTCGGCGACGGCGTCGCTCCACGAGAACAGGTTGTAGGTCTTCTCGCTGTCGCGGGTCTCGACGTTGCTCCAGTGCGCTGCGGCGATCGCCGTCTCGAGCTCGAACACCCGGGCGGCACGGTCGCCCGGCGCTTCGAGCTGCGCGAGCCGCAGCATCCGCTCGAGGTGCGCACGGTACGCCTCGCGAACGGGCTCGAAGCGCTCTTCGCGGAAGTAGCTCTCGTCGGGCAGGCCGATGCCGCCCTGCTCGACGAAGACGAGGTAGCGCTCGGGGTCGCCCGGGTCGTTGTCGACGTAGAGCTGCAGGAAGCCCGGCACGCCCTGGCGCTCGAGCCGGCCGAGGGTCTCGAGGAACGCATCGACCGAGTCGATGAGGTCGACCTCGACGAGCTGGCCCGCGATGGGAGTGGCGCCCAGCAGGTTCGCCCGCTCCTCGTTCATGAAGCTCGCGTACAGGTCGCCGACCTTGCGCGCCTCGGTGCCGGGCTCGGCCTCCTGCGACTCCTCGATGATCTCGCGCACGGCGTGCTCGGCCTCTTCGTGGAGCACGAGGAACGAGCCGTACCTGGCCTTGTCGGCCGGGATGTCGGTGCGCTCGATCCACTTGCCGTTGACGTGTCGGAAGAGGTCGTCTTGCGGGCGGATGCCCGCGTCGAGTTCGTCCTGCTTGATTCCGGAGGGCAGCGCGACATCGGTCATGCCCTCCACCCTAAACGCGGGTGCCGACGATCGGGCACTCGGGATGCGGGCGACGCGCGGGCGTCCGGCGACCTCGCAGCTTTCCCCGATCTCCCGGGGGTCAGGCCGCGTCGGCGCCCTCGAGATAC
Organism: Agromyces sp. NPDC056965; assembly: GCF_042673425.1. Lineage (NCBI taxonomy): Bacteria > Bacillati > Actinomycetota > Actinomycetes > Micrococcales > Microbacteriaceae > Agromyces > Agromyces sp. NPDC056965. The sequence continues at coordinate 58,471 of NZ_JBHURI010000004.1, forward strand.
AGGCTCGCGACGAACGCGTCGATCGCGGCTCGTGCCGGATCGCCCATCATCTCGCCGACCGCGTAGACCGCGAATGCGAGCTCGGTGCCGTCGGCGGCCCGCACGATGCCGCCGAGGGAGCACACGATGTTGATGTAGCCGGTCTTCGCGCGGACCGCGTCGCCGACGATCGCGTCGTCGCCCGTGAAGCGACGGCGGTTGAAGGTGCCGTTCGGGCCGGTGGTCGGCAGCATGTCGTCGATCACGCCGAGCCCGTGCTCGCGGCGATGCGCCAGCACCAGCAGCTCGGCCACGAAGCGCGCGGGCACCGAGTTGCGGTCGCTGAGGCCCGAGCCGTCACGGAGGGTCAGCCCATCGACGGGCAGGCCGCAGCGCGCGAGCAGGGCGGGGATCGCCCGCGAGACCCCGGCGAAGTCGGCCGACTCGCCGATCGCGATCGCCGAGAGCCGCGCGAGCGATTCCATGAGCGCGTTGTCGGAGGTCTCGAGGCCGAAGCGGATGAGCTCGGACAGCGGCGGGGAGAGGACCTCCGCGAGCACCTCGGCGGACGGGAGGGCGCGACCGCGGGTGATGCGGATGTCGCGGCCACGGCCGACGAGTTCCGCGAACGCCGTGCCGACCCGCCCGACCGGGTCCTCGCTCCTCGGGGTGTCGTCGATCGTCGGATCATCGCGATCGCCGTCGACCTGGAGCGCCGTGATGAAGGGGATGTACCCCTCGGGGCTCCGGCCCTCGACGTCCCATTCGGGCAGCCAGGGCTCACCCGAGAACAGGGAGTCGTCGAGCACGAGGTGGTCGACCGTGCCGTCGCCGATCGCCGCGAGCACGGCGTCGGCGAGGGTCTCGAGGTGCGCCGACTCGCGGTAGAACGAGGCGGTTCCGACGGGGAGCCGGGTCAGGGTGACGTCGCCTCCGCCCACGAGCACGATCTCGCCGGGCTCGGAGCCGGCGACCACCCGCGTCGCGATGCGGTGATCGGGGCCGAGGGCGGCGAGGGCCGCGGCGGAGGTGAGGAGCTTCAGCACGCTCGCGGTCGGCCCGGGGAGGTCGCCGTCGCGATCGAAGACGACCCGGCCGTCTGCGACGTCGATGACGTGGATGCGCGCCGCGCCGAGTCTCGGATCGGCACCGCTCGCCGTCGTGCGCGTCGCCACCGCTGTCATCGGTCATCCCCTCACCGCACCACTCGGGCGCAACATACGAAACGTATCTTCACTGACTGGCCAGAAGCCTACGGCACCGAGCACCTCCAGACATACGGCATTCGGAGCGGATCCCGTCGAGAACGACCGGAGTGGACCTGGGTCCATTCCGGTCCGCGCCGGAATCGGCCATGATGTGCACTGAGGCCACCCTGTCGGCGCTCGGAGGCGAGGTCACGTGGAACGCGGAACGCCCGGGCCGCCGCTCGCCCGGTCGCTCGGGGCGGCGCTGACGCTCCTGCTGTCGCTCGGCACGCTCTTCGCGCTGCTCGAGGTGGCGATGCTCCTGCCGGTCGACGCCTCGGTCTGGGTCGTCCTGCTGTTCCCCCTCGTGGCGCTCGTGTGGTTCGTCGCGGGCACGGTCGCCTGGCGACGCCGCCCGGGCAGCCGCATCGGCCTCATCATCTGGATCGGCGGCATCGCGACCCTCGTCGCCGGCCTGATCAACACGGATGCACCCATCGCCGCCGTCATGGGCGCGATCTTCGCGTCCGTGATCATCGCGGTCACGGTGCACCTGCTCCTCGCGTTCCCGAGCGGGCGCCTGCCCGACACCCGCTCGCGAGTGATCGTCGTCGCCGCGTACCTCACCGCGACGGTGCTGCAGATGCCGACGGCCGTCTTCGCCGCCGGGATCCTCGAGCCGTTCGGCGTACCGATGGATGCCGAGCTGGCCGGGACCGGCGCCACCGTGCAGCGCATCGCCGCCTTCGCACTGTCGGTCGCGACCGCGTTCGTGCTCGTGGACCGCCTGCGCCGCGCCTCCCCGGCTCGACGGCGGGTGCTCGCTCCGCTCTACGGCTACGGCGTCGGCTCGGTGCTGCTCATCCCGACCGTCGCCCTCGCACTCGGCCCGCTGCCACTGACCGTCGTCGCGGCGATCCAGCTGGCGCTCGTCGCCGGCATCGCCGTCGCCTTCGCGGTGGGCGTGATGGTCGGCGGCTTCGAACGCACCGCGGAGGCCGAGGAACTCGCGGCGTGGCTCGGCGCCGAGGAGCCCGGCCGCGCACCGCTGCGCGCCGCGATCGCACGCGCGCTCGGCGACCCGAGCGTCGACGTCGTCTACTGGCTGCCGGTGCGCGACGGATTCGTCGACGATCGCGGGGTCACCGTCGACCTCCCGAACCGCGACGGCCGCGATGCCGTGGTCATCGAGTCCGCCGGGCTGCCGGTGGGCGCGATCATCTACGACGCCTCGCTGCTGCCCGAGCCGGGTCGGGTGAAGGCCGTCGGCCGCGTCGCGGCGATCGCCATCGCCCGCGAGCGCCTCACCACCGAACTGCGCACGAGCCAGACCGCGCTGCGGCACTCGAGGGTGCGCCTCGTCGAGGCCGCCGACCGCGAGCGCCTGCGCATCGCGAAGGACCTCCACGACGGCCTGCAGGTGCAGCTCGTGCTGCTCGCCCTCGAGGCCGGCCGCATCGAGGGCGGTGCCGACGACGCGGCGGCTCGGCTCGAGGCGGCCGAGCTGCGGAAGGGCATCGAGGCGGCGGCCGATGCCCTGCGCCGCCTCGTGCACGACGTGATGCCCGCCGCCCTCGTCGAGCGCGGGCTCGTGCTCGCAGCCGAGGACCTCGTCGACCGCATGCCGATCCCCACACGACTCGAGACGAGCGGCCTCGAGTCCCCGCTCGAGGCGATGGTCACGAACGTCGCCTACTTCATCGTCGCCGAGGGGCTCGCGAACACTGCCAAGCACGCGAGGGCCGCCTCGGCCTCGGTGCGGCTCGTCCGCCGGGCCGACGTGCTCACGATCGAGGTCGCCGACGACGGCATCGGCGGCGCCACCGACCGACACGATCGAGGCCTCGCCGGGCTCGGCGACCGCATCGACGCGATCGGCGGGCGGATGTCGCTCGCGAGCCCGCCCGGCGGCGGCACACTGCTCACCGCGGAGCTGCCATGCAGGTCGTGATCGCCGAGCGTCACCGCGGAGCTGCCATGCGCATCAAGACCACGGAGCTGCCATGCGGGTCGTGATCGCCGAGCGTCACCGCGGAGCTGCCATGCGCATCAAGACAACGGAGCTGCCATGCGGGTCGTGATCGCCGAGCGTCACCGCGGAGCTGCCATGCGCATCAAGACCACGGAGGTGCCATGCGGGTCGTGATCGCCGAGGACGAGGTGCTGCTCCGGCAGGGGCTGCGGCTCCTGCTCGAGGAGGGCGGGTTCGACGTGGTCGCTGCGGTCGGCGACGGGGACGCGCTCATGGCCGAGGTCGGCGCCCACCGCCCCGACCTCGTGATCACCGACATCCGGATGCCGCCGTCGAACAACGACGAAGGGCTGCGCGCCGCGGTCCGCATCCGCGAGGAGCACCCCGACACCGCGATCGTCGTGCTCTCGCAGTACGTGCAGCGCCGGTACGCGATCGAACTGCTCGACGGCCGCGCCGCTCGCGTCGGCTACCTGCTGAAGCAGCGCATCGCCGACATCCCCGCCTTCCGCGACGACCTGCACCGCGTGGTCGACGGCGGCACGGCGCTCGACCCCGAGATCGTCGCCGTGCTCATGTCGCGTGCCGGCCGCGGCGCCGGGGTCGTGCGCGAGCTCACGCCGCGGCAGCGGGAGGTGCTCGCCTACATGGCGGAGGGCCGATCGAACGCCTGGATCGGACAACGGCTCGTGCTCACCGAGAAGGCGATCGTGCAGCACACCTCGAACATCTACGACGCGCTCGGGCTGCCCGTCGCCGCCGACGACCACCGGCGGGTGCTCGCGGTCATCCGCTATCTCGACGGTGTCGCCGGTTGAGCCCGCCGGGCTCGCGCTCCGGCCCGATCCGGGCGTGCGCACACCGGCGACCTAGGCCCATGGCGGCTCCGCTCACGGGCGGCCAGAGTGTTGGCTGCGCGATCGATGCGCGCGACCGAGAGGATCTGCCATGGCCCTGTCCGCTGCCATCCCGATGACGAATGCCGCGATCGGCGTCGCCCGCGCCGCCGACCTGATCTCCCCCGCCCTCGCGGCGAGGGTCTCCGCGCCGATGTTCGGAAGCTCCCGACCGGTGCGCCGGGTCCACGCCTCCGAACGCGGCGTCCACGAGACCGCGAGCCGGCGCCCGCTGCGACTCCCGGGCGGCGAGGGCGTCGCCTACGAATGGGGATCCGGTCATCGCACCGTGCTGCTCGTGCACGGCTGGCGCGGCCGCGCCTCCCAGTTCGCGCCGATCGTGCGGGAGCTGCGGGCGGGCGGATACCGCCTCGTCGCGTTCGACGCCCCCGCGCACGGCGACGGGTACGGGCGTCGCACGGTCATCCGCACGTGGATCGACGCGATCGACGCGATGCACGAGCGCTACGGGCCGTTCGAGGCCATCGTCGGGCACTCGCTCGGCGCCCTCACCGCGATCAACGCCGTGCGCGAGGGCGTCTCGGCGCCCCGCGTCGCGGCGATCGCCCCCGTCTCCTCGGGCAGGTACCTCTTCGACGCGTTCGCCGGCTACGTCGGCCTCAGCGAGCGGGCCGCGGAGATCCAGCGCGATCGGTATCGCGAACGCGTCTTCTCCGACTTCGAGGATCCGTGGCGCTACTTCGACGCCGTGCGCGCACCGATGCCGCCGGACATCGAGCTCCTGCTCGTGCACGACCGCGACGACGCGCAGATCGCCGCGAGCGAGAGCGAACGCCTGCACGCCGCCCACGGCGAGAACTCGCGGTTGCTGCTCACGAGCGGCCAGGGGCACGGTCGCGTGCTCGCCGCCGACCAGACCCTCGACGCCGTGAGCTCGTTCGTCGACGGCGGCATCGCGGCCATCGACCTCGACGAGATCGACGAGATCGGCGACGAGCGAGTCGTGAACTCGTTCGCCTGAGTCCGCGCGAGCGGGAGCGGGGGCGGGCCGCTCCCGCTCGTCGCGTCACCGCGGACACCCCGCCGTCGGCCGGCGCCCGTAGGCTCGAGACGCCCATGAACGAGCATCGCAACGAGCCGCAGAGCGCTTCCCCCTCCGCCCCGAAGGACGCGTCCGCCCCGACGCACGCCTCCGCCTCGAAGGACGCGTCCGCCCCGACGACCGCGCCACGAGCCGGCGTCGACCGCGAGATCCTCCGGCTCGCGGTGCCCGCGCTCGGCGCGCTCATCGCCGAGCCCCTCTTCCTCCTCGCCGACACCGCGATGATCGGCCACCTCGGCGCCATTCCCCTCGCCGGCCTCGGCCTCGCGAGCGCGGTGCTGCAGACGATCATCGGCCTGATGGTGTTCCTCGCCTACGCCACCACACCCGCCGTCGCGCGCCGGGTCGGGCTCGGCGACGTGCGGGGCGCCGTCGCCTCGGGCATCGACGGGCTCTGGCTCGCACTCGGCATCGGCCTCGTGCTCGCCGTCGCCGGGTGGTTCGCCGCGCCGGCCCTCGTCGGGCTCTTCGGCGCCTCCGAGGCGGTGACGGCCGAGGCATCCGTCTACCTGTCGATCTCGATGGCCGGGCTGCCCGCGATGCTCATCGTGTTCGCGGCCACCGGGCTGCTGCGCGGTCTGCAGGACACGCGCACACCGCTCTGGGTCGCGGGCATCGGCTTCGCGGTGAACATCGCGCTGAACTACGTCTTCATCTACGTCGCCGGCTGGGGCATCGCCGGGTCGGCCCTCGGCACCGTCGTCGCGCAGTGGGGCATGGTGGCCGTCTACCTCGTCGTCGTCGCCCGGCACGCCGCCCGCGCCGGCGCGAGCCCGTGGCCGCATCATGCGGGCGTGCTCCGCGGCGCGGCATCCGGCGGCTGGCTGTTCCTCCGCACGCTGAGCCTGCGGCTCGCCCTCCTGCTCGCGACGTGGTCGGCCACGTCGCTCGGCTCCAACGAGCTCGCGGCCTTCCAGGTCGCGATGACGATCTACTTCACGATCGGCTTCGCGCTCGACGCCCTCGCCATCGCGGCGCAGGCGCTCATCGGCCGCGACCTCGGCGCCGGCGACGTCGCCGGCGTGCGCGCGGTGCTGCGCCGCTGCCTGCAGTGGGGCCTCGGCAGCGGCGCCGTGATCGGCGTCCTGTTGCTCGCGACGGCCTGGGTGCTGCCGTCGCTCTTCACGAGTTCGGCGGATGTCGCGGCGCTCCTGCCCCCCACGCTCGTGGTGCTCGCGCTCTCGGCCCCGCTCGGCGGCATCGTGTTCGTGCTCGACGGCGTGCTCATCGGCGCCGGCGACGCCCGCTACCTCGCCTGGACGGGCATCGTGAACCTCGTCGTGTTCGTGCCGCTCGCCCTCTGGGTGGTCGCCGTCGCGCCGGCCGGTGCCGCCGGTCCGGCATGGCTCATGGCCGCGTTCGCGATCGGCTACCTCGGGGCGCGGGCGGTCACGCTCGGCCTGCGAGCACGAGGCGCGAGCTGGATGGTGGTCGGCGCCGGACGCTGAGGGCGCCGGGCCGACGCACGCTCAGGCGGCCGGCGCTCAGGCTCCCGGCGCTCAGGCGGCCGGCTCGCCCAGCCACTCGCGCGCCGCGGCGACGAGCGCATCGACCCCGGCGCCGAGCGTGGGCTCGATGAGCGGGGCGAAGTACGGCGAGTGGTTCGACGGGATGTCGTCGGGCATGCGGCCGGTGGCGAGCGCGTCGCCGAAGAGCGACGGGTCCGAGCCGCCGAGGAACCAGTACACGAGCGGCACGCCGGCGGCCGTGGCGAGCACGCCGACGTCTTCACTGCCCGAGATCACGCCGGGGTCGATGACCCGCTGCTCGCCGAGCACCGCGCGCAGCGCCGCCGCGGTGCGCTCGGTCGCGGCCGGTTCGTTCACCGTGACCGGGAAGCGCTCCTCGTAGTCGAACTCGGGTTCGCGCGGCGCACCCGAGGCCGCGGCCTCCGCGCGGGCGATGCGCTCGATCGCCGAGATCACCTTCGTGCGCACGGTCTCGTCGAAGGTGCGGATGCTGAGCCCGAGGGTCGCCTCCGCCGGGATGATGTTGTTCTTCAGGCCCGCGTGGATCTGGCCGACGGTCACCACCGCGGCATCCGTCGCCGCCAGCTCGCGGGCGACGATGCCCTGCAGGCGCACGACCGTCGATGCCGCGAGGTAGGCGGGGTCGACCGTCGTCTCGGGCCGGGAGCCGTGCCCGCCGGTGCCGTGCAGGCGGATCGTGAGCGAGTCGGCGCCGGCCATCGCGACGCCGCCGCGCACCGCGGCGAACCCGGCGGGGAACGGGGCGACGTGCTGGCCGAGCACGACGTCGGGCTTCGGGATCCGGTCGTAGAGCCCGTCGGCGATCATCTCCTCGGCGCCGCCGCCCCACTCCTCGGCGGGCTGGAACAGCGAGACGAGGGTGCCCGACCATGCGGCCCGGTCGGCGACGAGTCGCTCGGTGGCGCCGAGCAGGCACGTGACGTGCACGTCGTGGCCGCACGCGTGCATGACCGGCACGTCGTGCCCGTCGGGGTCGGTGCCGCGAGCGGTGCTCGCGTACGGCAGGCCGGTGGCCTCGAGCACGGGCAGGCCGTCCATGTCGGCGCGGAGCAGCACGACCGGGCCGTCGCCGTTCTCGAGCACGCCCACGACGCCGGTCCGTCCGATGCCCTTCGTCACCGTCAGCCCGAGCGCCTCGAGCGTCTCGGCCACGATGCCGGCGGTGCGGTGCTCCTGGAACGAGAGCTCGGGGTTGGCGTGCAGGTCGCGGTAGACGGCAGCGAGGTCGAGGGTCATGCCGTCAGCCTAGGGGCGGAGAAGCGGCGGGCTCACGCCCCGCGCTCGGCGCGCCACTCGACGAGCAGCTCCGGCATGCGCCGCTGGATGAAGAGGAAGAAGTCGCTCATCTCGGCGATGCGCTGCGAGGCGAGCGAGTCGGGGTCGTCGATCGCGGCGACGGCCTTCGACGCGAGCACCTCGAGGTGGTCGTAGAGCGGGTTCTTGCCCATCGTCACCGTGTACCAGGCGTGCTCGGGCAGCTCGTAGAGCACGCGTCGCGACCCGGGCTGCGAGACCCGGCGCACCATCCGCAGGGTCTGCAGGTAGCGCACCGCCCCCGAGATCGCGGCGGCGCTCGCGACGAGCTGGTCGCTCAGCTCCCGCGCTGTGAGCCCGGTGGACTCTGCAGCGATGAGCGCCATCAGCACGCGCGCCGGCATGCGTGGGAAGCCCGCCTCGGCCATCGCCGCGGCGGACTGCTCGACGAACTCGTTCATCGCCTGTTCGTCTCGCGCCATGCTCCCCATCCTCACAGAATCGGCGGGGCGTCCGGCGGACGCCCCGCGCCCGCGTTCACCCGCCGAGTGCCAGATCCCGTCGCCGCACGAGCGCGGTGGCCCCCGCCGCCACGACGACCGCGATGCCGGCCATCACCCACGCCGCGGTCCAGTCGATCGTCTCGGCGGTGACGATCGGCGTGTGGCTGAACGGCGAGACGTCGCGCAGCCACTCCGGGAATCCGAAGAGCCCGCCGAACTGGCCGAGCACGATCGCGACGAGCAGCACCGCCCAGCCGAGGGCGATCGAGGCCCGCGGCACGAGGGCGAACACGAGGGCGGCGACCGCGACGATCACGAGGCAGGCCGGCAGCTGGGCGAGCCCTGCCTCGGCGACGGTCGACATGCGCTCACCGGCATCCGGCGAGCCGATGAGCCCGACGAAGGCGCCGAGCACCGCGAAGGCGAGCACCCCGGCGACCGAGACGGCGCCGATCAGGAGGTAGGCCGAGAACCAGCGGAAGCGGGAGACGGGTGCGGCGAGCACGAGCTCTGCGGTGCCGCCCGCTTCGTCCTGTCGGGCGCGCATGACCGCCTGCACGCCGCCGACCGCGGCGAGCACGCCCACGAGGCCGAAGAGCCCGGTCGTGAAGAGGTCGATGAGGCCGCCCTCGGCGTTCGGCCCGGCCAGCGAGGCGAGGGTGTCGCTGATCGCCTGCCCCGCCTCCTCGCCGTCGGGCGTGTTCACGAGGTCGACGACCGTCTGCCCCACGGCACCGAGCACGAGGCCGAAGAGCGCGCCGCCGACGACCCAGCCGATGACCGGGTTCCGGAGCGTGCGCCAGACGAGGCCGATCGGGCCCGAGAGGCTCAGCGGCGCGTGCAGGCGCCCGGCTCGCTCGGGCACGATGCTCGAGTCGAGGTCGCGGTGCGACTGCAGCCACGCCGAAGCGGCGAAGAGCACGCCCCCGAGCCCGACGCAGAGCGCGAGCGGCCAGACGAGCTGGTGCGTGTACGGCGCGACGGCCTGCCCCCAGCCGATGGGGCTCAGCCAGCTCCACCAGCCCGCCTCCATGCTGAGGCCGTCGGGTTGCACGGTGCCCGTGGCATCGCCCATCGCGCGAAGGGCGTAGCCGAGGGTCACGATCGCGGCCGCGAGGCCGTTCGCGCCGCGCGGGGTGCGCATGAGCTGGGCGCACGCGAGCCCGACGCCGAGGTAGGCGATGCCCACGGCCGACATGGCCGCGCCGTAGAGGAGGGCGCCCGAGGCATCCGCGCCGTACGCCCAGGCCACGCCGCCCATGATCGCGCCGACGAGCGCGCTCAGGATGACGCCCTCGAGCGCCGTCGCGAGGAGCGGCGCGATGCGACCGGCGGGCGTCGAGCCGACGAGCTCGGCCCGGCCCGCCTCCTCGTCGCCGCGCGTGTGGCGCACGGCGAGGAAGGTCATCATCAGTCCGATCATGAGCCCGAGGAAGCCGAACAGCAGGAAGAACTGGAACGCGTCGGGCGCGGTGCCCTGCGGAGTGCCGCGGAGCATCAGGATGGCCGGACTCATGATGACCAGCCGGATGACGCTCGCCCGCTCGGCCTCGTCGCCGTAGGTCTCGGTGACGGCGGCGTGGCCGACGACCTCGAGCAGCGCGAAGAGGGCGAGCCACACGACGATCTGCACGCGGTCGCGCCGGAACCGCGCGAGCAGCAGGGTGGGCAGGGTGTTCATCGCACGCCCTCGAGGCTCGAGCGAGCGGACTCGTCGACCTCATCGTGGTAGTGCCGCATGAACAGCTCCTCGAGCGAGGGCGGGTTCACCGTGACCCCCGTGGCGCGCAGGCGAGCGAGGGCCGCGAGCACCTCGGGCATGGCGTCGGAGTCGGCGGTGAAGCGCACGCGAGCACCGTCGACCACGAGGTCGTGCGCGCCGGGGATGGCCGCGAACCCGCCCGGGTCGAGCCCCTCGCCGGCGAAGGAGATCTCGGTGCGGGTGAGGTGGCGGAGCTCGGCGAGGGTGCCCGTCTCGACGGTGCGCCCGGCGCGGATGATGCTCACGCGGTCGCACAGGTGCTCGACCTCGGACAGGATGTGGCTCGACAGCAGCACGGTCGCACCGTCGCCGAGGAGCGCCGCGATCTCCTGCCGGAAGACCGCCTCCATGAGGGGGTCGAGGCCCGAGGTGGGCTCGTCGAGGATGTAGAGGTCGGCGGGCGTCGCGAGGGCGGCGATGAGGGCGACCTTCTGCCGGTTGCCCTTCGAGTAGGTGCGGCCCCTCTTCGTCGGGTCGAGCTGGAAGGCCTCGGCGAGTTGCTCGCGCCGCGCCGCGTAGGCGCGCTTGTCTGTCGCGCCCCCGCGGAGGCGAGTGAGCAGGTCGATCGACTCCCCGCCCGAGAGGTTCGACCAGAGGTTCACGTCGCCCGGCACGTAGGCGATGCGGCGGTGCAGCTCGACGGCGTCGCGCCAGGGGTCGCGGCCGAAGAGCGTCGCGTGGCCGCCACTGGACCGGATCAGGCCGAGCAGCACGCGAATGGTGGTGGACTTCCCCGCGCCGTTCGGGCCGAGGAACCCGTGCACCTCGCCGGCTTCGACACTGAGGTCGAGCCCGTCGAGTGCACGCACGCGGCCGAAGCTCTTCTCGAGGCCGCGTGTTTCGATGAGGGTGTTCATGCGGCCGAGACTACGCCTGATTCACAAATTTGTGAATCTTCCTAACGGAACCCTAACGGCCGGGTATGACGGATGCCGCGGGGCGGGTCAGTCCGCCGCGCGGGGCGGGTCAGACCGCAGCGCGGCGGGTCGGCCCGCCGCGGGGCGGGTCAGACCGACGCGGATCGCGGCGGCGCCGTCGTGTCGCCGACGTGGAGCGTGCTCGTGAAGCACCTCGACTCCGGCGGTTCGCCCGCGAGCATCTGCACGACGGCCTCGCCCGCCGCGCGCCCCTTCGCGACCGAGGGCTGCGCGAGCGTCGTGAGGTCGTGCTGCAGGCCGTCGACCCGGATGCCGTCGAAGCCGAGCACGCTGAGGTCGGCCGGCACCTGCATGCCGAGCTCCTCGGCCGCCTGGATGACCCCCGCGGCGAGCAGGTCGCTCTGGGCGATGATCGCGGTCGGCCGGTCGGCCGCATCCGCGAGCAGCGCCCGCGCGGCCTCGAGCCCCTCCTCGATCGAACTCGCGCCGGCGACGCGCCCCGTCGCCTCGGGGAACACCGCGCGGACTCCCGCGAGACGCTGGCTCGCGGTGGCGGCGGTACTCGACTGCAGCAGTTCGTCGGTGAGCGGCCCACGGGTGCGTGCCGCGTCGAAGGGCAGGGTCACGACCGCGACATCCGTGTGGCCCAACTGTCGCAGGTACTCGGCACCGCGCCGGGTCGCCTGGAGGTTGTCGATCGAGATCTCGGGGATGTCCTCGCCGGTCTCCCCCTCGATGGCGACGGCCGGGATGCCGCGGCGTCGCAGCGCCTCGATCGAGACGGCGAGACGCGGGCTGCAGCCGATGAGCACGACCGCGTCGACCGGCGCGCTCTCGATGCTGACGGCGTTCTCGCCCGCCTCGCCGGTGTCGGTGAGGAGCAGCAGGCCCGCGCCGAGCGGCGCGATGCCCTCGGAGATGCCGTCGAGCATCTGGATCTTCACGGGGTCGAGGAACGCCGCGCGCACCCGCTCCTCGAGCACCACGCCGACGATGCCCGACCGCCCGCGGCGCAGCGACCGGGCGCGCGGGTCGGGGCCGGCGTAGCCGAGCTCGGATGCCGCGGCGAGCACCCGCTCCTTCGTGGCATCCGAGACAGGGCCGGAGCCGCTGAAGGCGAGCGAGGCGGTCGACTGCGAGACCCCGGCGCGCGCCGCGACATCGGCGAGCGTCGGGCGGGGAGCTGCATCGGGCTGCATGCGCCCGAGTCTAGGCCGAATCGATTCGATCCGGCACTCGCGGGGCGGAGGACGCCCGAGTGCGCGGCATCCCCTAGGCTCGGCCGCATGTCGAGAACCGCCCTCATCACCGGTGCGAGCTCCGGGCTCGGCGCCGAGTTCGCCCGACAGCTCGCCGCCACCGGCGCCCACCTCGTGCTCGTGGCGCGCGACCGCACCGCCCTCGACGAGCTCGCCGCGCGAATCCGTCGCACGCACGGCGTCGAGGTCGAGGTGCTGCGCGCCGACCTGCTGAAGCCGCGACACCTCGATCGGGTCGTCGCGCGCCTCTCCGACCCCGAGCGGCCCGTCGACCTGCTCGTGAACAACGCGGGCTTCGGCCTGCCGCTCGACTTCGCCGGCAATGACATCGACGACGAGGTGCGCCACCTCGAACTGCACGTCGAGGTCCCCATGCGCCTCAGCCACGCGGCGCTCCGCGCGATGCTCCCCCGCAAGCGCGGCCGCATCATCAACGTCGCCTCGGTCGCCGCGTTCATCCCGAGATCGACGTACGGGGCGTGCAAGGGCTGGCTCGTCGCGTTCAGCGAGTGGGCGAACGGCCGGTACGGACCGCAGGGAGTCACGACGACCGCGGTGTGCCCGGGCTACACGCACACCAACTTCCACGAGCGACTGGGGCTGCCGCCGGGGCAGGAGGGCATTCCGGGCTGGATGTGGCTCGACGCCCGAACGGTCGTCGCCGAGGGCCTGCGCGACGCCGCGCGCGGCAAGGCCGTCTCGGTGCCCTCGTTCCGGTACCGGGCGATCGTCGCCCTCAGCCGCTTCGCGCCCCGCTCGCTGGGCGCCCGGGTCGGCGCGCGCGGACGCTGACGCCGACCACAGCTCCTGCTCGGCCTACTCCGCCGCCGCCGTCACCTCGTCGCGAGCAGCGACGAAGGCGGCGACGCAACGACGGATCTCGTCATCGGAGTGCGCGGCCGAGAGCTGCACGCGGATGCGCGCGGCGCCTCGGGGCACGACCGGGAAGCTGAACGCCGTGACGTACACCCCGTGCCGCTGCAGCGCATCGGCCATGCGGGCCGTGAGCGCGGCGTCGCCGAACATGACGGGAACGATCGGGTGCTCGCCGGGCAGCAGCTCGAACGAGGCATCCGCCATCAGTGAACGGAAGAGCGCCGCGTTCGCCCGCAGCTTCTCGCGCAGCTCGCCCGAGGAGGCGAGCAGCTCGAGCGCCTGGATCGTGCCGGCCACGATCGCGGGCGCGAGCGTGTTCGAGAAGAGGTAGGGCCGCGCGCGCTGGCGGAGCAGGTCGACGATCTCCTGGCGGGCGGCGACGTACCCGCCGGATGCCCCGCCGAGCGCCTTTCCGAAGGTGCCGGTCGTGATGTCGACCCTGCCCTCGACGCCGCAGTGCTCCGGCGTGCCGCGCCCGTGCTCGCCGACGAAGCCGACGGCGTGCGAGTCGTCGACGAACACGAGCGCGCCGTACTCGTCGGCGAGGTCGCAGATCTCGGCGAGGGGTGCGATGTAGCCGTCCATCGAGAAGACGCCGTCGGTCACGATCACCCGGCGACGGGCATCGGATGCCGCGATCAGCTGCGCCTCGAGGTCGGCGAGGTCGCGGTTCTTGTACCGGTAGCGCCGGGCCTTCGAGAGGCGGATGCCGTCGATGATCGAGGCGTGGTTCAACTCGTCGGAGATGATCGCGTCGTCGGGCCCGAAGAGCACCTCGAACACGCCGCCGTTCGCGTCGAAGCACGAGGAGAAGAGGATCGTGTCGTCGTAGCCGAGGAACTCGGAGACGCGCTGCTCGAGCTCGAGGTGCAGCTCCTGCGTGCCGCAGATGAAGCGGACGCTCGCGAGGCCGTAGCCCCACTCGTCGAGGCCCGTGTGCGCCGCCGCGACGATGCGCGGGTCGTTCGCGAGGCCGAGGTAGTTGTTGGCGCAGAAGTTCAGCACCTCGCGCCCCGCGACCTCGATCTCGGAGGACTGCGGTCCGTGGATGCCGCGCTCGCGCTTCGTGAGGCCGGCGGCCTCGATCTCGTCGAGCTCGGCGCGCAGCTGCTGCTTCACCGTTCCGTACATGTCTACAGCTCCGTCCAGTCGAGGATGACCTTGCCCACGCCGCCCGAGGCGGCCGCATCGAACGCCGCCCGCCACTCGCGGGCCGGGTAGCGGTCGCTGATGATCGAGGCGACGCGCGAGCGCAGCTGCGGGCTCGTCTGCAGCATCGCGCTCATGGAGTTCCACGTCTCGAACATCTCGCGCCCGTAGATGCCCTTCATCGTGAGCATGTGGGTGACGACCTTGCCCCAGTCGATCGCGAACGGCTCGGCGGGCAGGCCGAGCAGCGCCATGCGCCCGCCGTGGTTCATGTTCTCGATCATCTCGGGCAGCGCCTTCGCCGATCCCGACATCTCGAAGCCGACGTCGAAGCCCTCGCGCATGCCGAGGCGCTCCTGCGCCGAGCGAACGCGCTCCTTCGACACGTCGACCACGGCGTCGGCGCCCATCGCGAGCGCGAGCTCGAGTCGGGCGGGCGAGACATCCGTCGCGACGATGAAGCGGGCCCCCACGTGCCTGGCCACGGCGATCGACATGAGCCCGATGGGGCCGCAGCCCGTCACGAGCACGTCTTCGCCGACCACCGAGAACGCGAGCGCCGTGTGCACGGCGTTGCCGAAGGGGTCGAAGATCGCCCCGACCTCGGGCTCGATCGAGGCGTGGTGCACCCACACGTTCTCGCCCGGGATGACGATGTACTCCGCGAAGGCGCCGTCGCGGTGCAGCCCCACGCCCTTCGTGCGGATGCACATCTGGCGGCGGCCGGCGCGGCAGTTGCGGCACATGCCGCACACGATGTGGCCCTCGCCCGAGACGCGGTCGCCGACGGCGACGTCGTGCACGAGCGGCCCGACCTCGACGACCTCGCCGAAGAACTCGTGGCCGGGGATGAGCGGCGCGGCGATCGTCGACGCGGCCCAGTCGTCCCACTTCTCGATGTGCAGGTCGGTGCCGCAGATCCCGGTGCGGAGCACCCGGATCTTCACGTCGGCCGGACCCGTCTCGGGCTCCGGTCGATCGACGTACTCCAGGCCGGCGCCGGGGGCGGGTTTGAAGAGGGCCTTCATCGCAGGAAACTCCAGTGTTCAGAACATGAACCGCTGGGTGCGGCGGCTCATGCGAGTGGTCCGGTGGGTGCGCCGGATGACTCAGCCATCGTACCGGCGATGCGGCGGATGACTCAGCGCCGCGGTGCGCCGACGTGCGCTCGGTCGCCCATCGATGGCCGGCACCAGGCACGAGGCTCGGCGCGATCTTCGGACAGATTGTAGCGCGTGACGTGTGATATATGACACTATGACCGCGGTGCGTCGACGACGACGCGCCGCCCCGGTCCGAGACCGGGGATCGCACAGGGTCGGGGAACCTGCAGCGCCGGTTCGCTCGATCCGAAGCAGATGATCAGGAGTCGACGATGACCCAACCCATCCGACGACGCGCATCCAGCACAGCCATCGCGCTGTCGCTCGTGCTCGCATTCAGCCTCGGCGCCCCGCTCGGGGCCAACGCGGCGGCACCGCCCGATCCGGTTCCGTCGGGCTCGGGCCCGGCGGCCGACACCGGGTCCCCATCCGCCACGGGATCGGGCGACGCGCTCCTCCCCGCGCCCGATGCCGAGCCCGCGGCACCGCTCACGGCCAATGCCGCCGTGCACCGCACCGAGGCCGGCGACGAGGTCGCCGTTCCCGAGCGGCCCTCCGCCGGCAGCCCCAGCGCGGCGGGGCGGCAGGCGTCCGCCGCCGACACCTGCTCGACGGCGGACTTCGCCGCAGCCGGCGGCCAGGCGCTCGTCGACCTCGTCACCGCGAGCCCGATCGACTGCGTCAACGCGCTCTTCCTCGTGAAGGGCGCCGACGCCAAGGCGATCTTCGCCGAAGCGCAGATGGTCACGATCGCGAACGCGCTCCGCTCCGTCGCCTCCTCCTACCCGGGTGACAACTCGACGTCGGCCGGCCAGCTCGTGCTCTTCCTCCGGGCGGGCTACTACGTGCAGTACTACGACGCGGCGAACGTGGGCGAGTACGGGACGGCGCTGTCGCAAGCGGCGGCCGGTGCGCTCGACGCCTTCTTCGGCAACCCGCGCTCGCGCGACGTCACCGACGCCAATGGCGAGGTGCTCGGCGAGGCCGTCATCCTCATCGACAGCGCGGTGCTCAACGACCGCTACCTCGACGTCGTCGAGCGGCTGCTCACCGAGTACGACGCCGAGTACGAGGCGTCGTGGTGGATGCGCAATGCCGTGAACAATGTGTTCACGGTGCTGTTCCGCGGCCACCAGGTGCCCGAGTTCGTCGCCGCCGTGGCAGCGGATCCGTCGATCCTCACCACCCTGCACGACTTCGCCGTCGCCCACCTCGACCGGCTCGGCGGCGACTCGGCCTTCCTGCCGACGAACGCGGGCCGCGAGCTCGCCCGCTTCCTCGGCGACGACTCGGTGCGCGCCGCGGCGAAGCCGCTCGTGGCCGACCTGCTCACGCGCACCTCGCTCGACGGGCCGACCGCCCAGCTGTGGGTCGCTCTCGGCCAGATGGCGAACTACTACGACCCCGAGGCGTGCGCCGACTACGGCACCTGCGACCTCTCCGACCGCGTCGCCGACGCCGTGCTCGTCACCGAGCACGAGTGCTCCTCGAGCATCACGATCCGCGCCCAGGAGATCAGCGCCGAACAGCTCGCCGCGAGCTGCTCGAGCCTGCTCGCGCAGGACCGGTACTTCCACGCGGTCGCGAAGGATCCGGGGCCGGTGCCGAACGACGTGAACTCCAGCATCGAGGTCGTCGTGTTCGACTCGAGCAGCGACTACCAGAGCTACGCGGGGGCCATCTTCGGCATCGACACGAACAACGGCGGGATGTACCTCGAGGGCGACCCCTCGGCGGCCGACAACGTGGCGCGATTCATCGCCTACGAGGCGGAGTGGCTCCGCCCGGCGTTCGCGGTGTGGAACCTGAACCACGAGTACACCCACTACCTCGACGGCCGGTTCGACATGCACGGCGACTTCGAGGAGGGGATGCAGACGCCCACCATCTGGTGGGTCGAGGGCTTCGCCGAGTTCATCTCGTACCACTACCGGGGTGAGGACTACACGGCAGCGCAGGCGGCGGCCGCGCAGGGCACCTATACGCTCAGCCAGCTCTTCGACACGAACTACGACCACGGCCAGGAGCGGGTCTACCGCTGGGGCTACCTCGCCGTCGCCTTCATGCTCAACGAGCGCCCCGCCGAGCTGCAGACCATCCTCGGCTCGTACCGTGCCGGCGAATGGGACGCGGCCCGCACCTACATCACCGACACGATCGGCACGCGGTACGACGCCGACTTCGCCGCGTACCTCGCGCGCTGCGCTGCGGGCGAGTGCAGCGCCGACCTCGGCGGCGGCACCGACCCGGTCAACCGCGTGCCGGTGGCGTCGTTCGGCATCTCGGTCGACGGCTTGAACGTCGGCTTCACCGACACCTCGACCGACGAGGACGGCGCGATCGCTTCGCGCCGCTGGCAGTTCGGCGACGGACAGGAGTCGACCGAGGCGAGCCCGACGGTCGCCTTCGCCGCGGCCGGCACGTACTCGGTCACGCTGACGGTGACCGACGACGACGGGGCGACCGGCACGGTCACGCTCCCCGTCACGGTCGCGGACGGCGGCACCCCGGCACTCCCCGAGTGCACGGCGTCCGACCTCCGTCAGCTCGACGACGGATGCAGCCGCTCGGGGCGCTCCGCCGCACGCGGTGACACCGACGGCCTGTTCATCTGGATTCCGGCGGGCACCGCGCAGGTGACCGTCACGACGACGGGCGGCACCGGCGACGCCGACCTCTACTACAACTGCTACGGCTGGGCCGACGCGAACGCGCACGTCGCGCGCTCGACGACCCGCGGCAGCAACGAGGAGAGCGTCGTGGTCGCCTGGCCAGCAGCCGGATAGAACTACGTGGGCCTGACGGGCGTCGAGGACTTCGCGGGGGTGAGCGTCACCGCCAGCTACTGATCGAACGACCGGCGGCCGTGCGATCCGGGGATTCCCGGGCCGCACGGCCGCCGCGGTTGCGGTCCGCCGTCGCGCCAGATATCGTTCACTGATCGCCGAATCGAATCGATTCGATTCCTCACGGAATCCCGAAGGTCCGATTCGAGACCGCACACGCCACGACCGCCGAAGACAGAAGCCGAACGATGACCGACCCCCAGCAGGCGACCCCGACCACGACCCGCGCGCGCCACGAGCTCATCGCCTGGCGCAACGCGATCTTCGCCATCTTCTTCCTCTCGGGCCTCAGCCTCGCGAGCTGGGTCGCCCGGCTTCCCGAGGTCCGCGACGAGACCGGGCTCAGCACCCAGGGCGTCGGGCTCGTCATCCTGGCGGGGTCCATCGCCTCCGTGCTCGGCCTCGTCGCCGCCCCCCCGCTCATGGCCCGCTTCGGTGCGCGAGCCGGAATGGCCGGCGCGCTCGTCGCCGTCGCGCTCGGGCTCGTGCTCATCGGCGTCGGCGGTTCGCTCGTGCCGTCCGTGCCGCTCATCGCGATCGGCCTCGCCTTCGCGGGATTCGGCAACGGCACCGTCGACGTCATGATGAACGTCGAGGGCGCAGAGGCCGAGCGCGAGATCAGCCGCACGCTCATGCCGCTCATGCACGCGTTCTTCTCGTTCGGCACCGTCGCGGGCGCCGGCCTCGCGGCTGCGGCCGCCGCGCTCGCGGTGCCGGTCGTCGCGCATCTCTCGACGATCGCCGCCGTCATCGCGGTCGCCGCGATCGTGTCGGTGCGATTCGTGCCCAAGCGCAGCGAACTCGGCGACCCGGCCGCCGCCGATGAGCGAGCGGATGCCGCATCCGCACGCCCGTGGACCGAGCGGTTCCGCGACGGCCTCAGGGTCTGGGGCGACGTGCGCCTGCTCCTCATCGGCGTCATCATGCTCGGCATGTCGTTCGCCGAGGGATCGGCGAACGACTGGCTCACGCTCGCGGCGGTCGACGGTCACGGATTCGACCCCGCCGTCGGCGCCGCCATCTTCACGGTCTTCGCGGTGTCGATGACCACCGCCCGCGTGCTCGGCGGCCCCCTCGTCGACCGCTTCGGCCGGGTCGCGACGCTGCGCGTGCTCGCCGCCACCGGCGTGATCGGGCTCAGCCTGTTCATCTTCGGCACCGAGGTGTGGGTGATCGTCGTCGGCACCGTCATGTGGGGCGTCGGCGCCTCGATGGGCTTCCCCGTGGGCATGTCCGCGGCCGCCGACGTGCCCGACCGCGCCCAGGCCGCCGCCCGCGTGAGCGCCGTGGCGATCATCGGCTACTGCGCCTTCCTCGTGGGCCCGCCGTTCATCGGCTTCCTCGGCGAGCACTTCGGCCTGCTGAACGCCCTGCTCGTGATCCTCCTGCTCATGGTCATGGCCGGGCTCGCGGCACCCGCGGCGCGCGAGCGCTCGCGCCTGCCGGGCGCCACGGGCGGCGAATCCGACGGCCCCGCCGCCGGGGCCTGACGCCCGCGCCGGGCCGTCGCTCGCCGTCGCTCGCCGTACACTCGACTGGTGCGCCTCGTCATCGCCCGCTGCTCCGTCGACTACGCCGGACGCCTCGCGGCACATCTCCCGCTCGCCACCCGCCTGCTGATGGTGAAGGGCGACGGAAGCCTCCTCGTGCACTCCGACGGCGGCAGCTACAAGCCGCTGAACTGGATGAGCCCGCCGTGCACCCTCACGACGCTCGAGCCCGACGACGACCAGCGCTCGGCCGGCATCGTCGAGCTCTGGAAGGTCGTGCACCAGAAGACGGCCGACCAGCTGATCGTCTCGATCCACGAGGTGCTGCACGACTCGAACCACGAGCTCGGCGTCGACCCCGGCCTGCAGAAGGACGGCGTGGAGGCGCACCTGCAGAAGCTGCTCGCCGAGCAGATCGAACTCCTCGGCGACGGCCACCGGCTCGTGCGCCGGGAGTACATGACGGCGATCGGCCCGGTCGACATCCTCGCGACGGATGCCTCGGGCGCCTCGGTCGCCGTCGAGCTCAAGCGCCGCGGCGACATCGACGGCGTCGAGCAGCTGACCCGCTACCTCGAGCTCATGAACCGCGACCCGCACCTCGCGCCCGTGACCGGCGTCTTCGCGGCGCAGGAGATCAAGCCCCAGGCCCGCACCCTCGCGGAGGACCGGGGCATCCGCTGCCTCGTGCTCGACTACGACGCGATGCGCGGTGTCGACGACGGGCACTCCCGGCTGTTCTGACGCGGCGCCGATCCGCGCGGAACCTGAACCTGAGCGTCCCTCGGATTTTCGCGCCCTAGGATGTCACGGTGACTACCGAGCCCCTGACGACGATCCCGCCGGCGACCGCGCCGACCACCACGCCGACCCGCACCTGGTCGGCCGTGCTGTTCGACCTCGACGGCACGATCGTCGACTCGGCATCCGACATCACCGGGTCGCTCGCGCACATGTTCACCGAGCTCGGACTTCCCGTGCCGAGCGACGAGGTGCTGCGCGCCTACGTCGGCCCGCCGCTGCTCGACAGCCTCCGCCTGAGTGCCGGCTTCGACGACGCCGAGGCGTGGGAGGCACTCAACATCTACCGCGACCACTACGGCGAGCACGTGCTGCGCTCCCCCGTCTTCCCGGGCGTGGCCGGCGTGCTCGAGCGCCTGCATGCGGCGGGCATCCCCGTCGCGCTCGCGACCTCCAAGCCCGAGTCGATGGCGGTCAAGGTGCTCGACCACCAGGGCCTCAGCCAGTACTTCACCGTCATCGCCGGCGCGAGCGACGACGAGCAGCGCAGCACGAAGGCCGATGTCGTCGCCGAGGCGCTGCGGCGCCTGAACGAACTCGGCATCAGCACCGAGCACGCCGTGATGGTCGGCGATCGCGGCTACGACACGCTCGGCGCCCTCGCGAACGGCGTGCCGACGATCCTCGTCGAGTGGGGCTACGGCTCGCCCGCCGAAGCCGCCGACGCCATGGCGGTCGTTCACTCGGCCGACCAGCTGCGGAGCCTGCTCCTCGGCTGAGGCCGGCCGCGCCGCGGTCGTCAGTAGCCGGATGTCGCCGGCACGACCTCGACGGTGAACGAGACCGTCTCGCCGGTCGCACTGTTCTCGAGCTTCACCGCGGTCGAACCGACCGCCGTCGCCGTGAGGCCGGGGTTGAACTGGGCGCTCCCGTCGTCGCGCCCCGGCGTGAACTCGACGATCGCCGGATCGTCGATCTCGGCGTCCCACTCGGTGTACGTCTCGTCGTCGCCCGCCAGGTCGATCGCGTTGCCGTCGATGACCTCGATCGTCTCGCCGTCGATGTCGTCGAGCTGCACGACGACCGGCGCGGGCAGCGTCTCGGTGCCCGTGCTGCACCCGGCGAGCGCGAGTCCGGCCGCGACGACGACCAGCAGCGACAGCCCGGCGCGGCGCCGCGCACGGGGCATCCGCTCGTCCGCGGTCGATCGATCGTCCATCGCGGCCCCCTCCGCCACGCGGCACTCGGCCGCTCCGCCCAGCGTAGCCCGCCCACGAGGCTCATGGCGGATTCATAACATGACGAATGCTCGAACCCGATCGAGCGCAAGAATCTCCCCCATTCGAGGGACCTGCGCGCATGATCGGCATGAATGCCGACACCCACGCAACAGACACGCGTCGTGCTGAGCGAAAGCCCGCACAGCTCTTCCATAGGGAGCGCAGTCCACGGCAGTATTCCGAGTACGTTCGCCCACCGACGAACGTCGTATGCGCCCCGCGGTCACCACCACGGGGCGTTCGAAGGGAGAAGCATGTCTGGATTCACGGGCCGCGCGCGGAGGCGCGCGGTTGCGGTCATCCCGGTGTTCGCGCTCGCTGCCACCGGTTTGGTGACATTCGGCGCATCGGGAGCGGTCGCTGCTGAATCACCGGTCTCACCACCGGTGATCAGCGATTCCGAGTACTACATGAACTACGCGGCACCGCGCATCGAGGGCCGGTTCGACACCGACGGCGAAGTCCTCGTCGACGCCGGCGGCCAGCTCAGGGCAGCGACGCCCGAGGCTGTGCAGGCCGAGGCGATCGAACGGGCCGAGGCGTTCGACCAGAAGTACTCGCAGGGCAATCCGGTCGCAGCGAAGGGGCTGGCCACGCTCGAGGCATCCTCGATCGACACCGGCAAGAGCCCCCGCCAGCTGAAGCAGGAGAACCACAAGGGCGATCGCGGCAAGGGCCGGCACCACAAGAAGCCCGAGTACAAAGAGGCCGAGACGACGCAGGAGGCGAAGCTCCTCACGATCCTCGTCGAGTTCAACGAGAACGCCAATGACGACTTCTCCGGCACCTACGTGCCGACCGAGTTCGGCTCGAAGGAGTGCAAGCCCGGCGACGTGCAGAACGGCCCGGTGCACAACAACATCCCGAACCCCGCCGACTACGAGCTCGAGGACAACAACTCGATGTGGGTGCCCGACTTCTCGTCGGAGCACTACAACACGATGCTGTTCTCCGAGAAGGGCATCACCGAGCGGGTCCGGAAGGACCTCAGGGGCCCCGACGGCCGCCGCGGCATCGACATCTCGGGCTCGACGATGAAGAACATGTACGAGGAGATGTCGCGCGGCGCCTACACGGTGACCGGCGAGGCGACGCCGTGGATCACGGTGCCGCACTCCGAGGCCTGGTACGGCGCGAGCACGTGCTTCCAGAACGCCGAGGGCGTCTACGAAGCCGGTGAGATCCAGGACCAGCAGGGTCACCCCGACAACCCCCTCGGCGCGGGTCAGCTCCCGATCGACGCCGTGACGGCACTGGCCGATGCCCAGCCCGACTTCCCGTGGGCCGACTACGACATCGAGGACCAGGGCGACCGCGACGGCGACGGCGACTTCAACGAGCCCGACGGCGTGATCGACCACGTCGTGCTCGTGCACGCCGGCGAGGACAAGTCGGGCGGCGGCGGCGAGCAGGGAACGTACGCCATCTGGGCGCATTCCTCCGCTGTCGCAGGCGGCGCTGACATCCCGGGCACCGACCTCCAGCTCTCGAACTACATCGTGCAGCCCGAGGACTCGGGCGTCGGCGTGTTCGCGCACGAGTACGGCCACGACCTCGGCCTGCCCGACCTCTACGACACCTCGAACCAGGGCAACTCCGACATCGACTTCTGGGACCTCATGTCCTCCGGGTCGCACTCGGGCCCCATCTTCCAGTCGATGCCGACCCACATGGGCATCTGGGACAAGTGGGTGCTCGGATGGGTCGACCCCGTCGAGATGAACCCGGGCGACGCGGCGAAGACGCTGAAGATCGGCCAGGCCTCGCGTTCGCCGAAGGGCACCGAGGACGGCGTGAAGATCAACCTCCCGCCGAAGCACATCACGCTCGCCGAGCCCGCCAGCGGTGAGGAGATGTGGTACTCCGGCGCCGACCAGGACTGGGGCGACATCCGCATCTCCCGCTCCGTCGACGTTCCCGCCGACGCGAAGTTCTGGATGAGCAACAACTTCGTGATCGAGCAGGACTGGGACTTCGGCTTCGTCGAGGTCTCCACCGACGACGGTGCCACCTGGACCGACGTGAAGGTCTACAACGAGGACGGCAGCGAGGCCACCACGCCCGACGGCTACCCCGACCCGAACGGCAACCTCGCCACCTTCGGCAACAAGAAGTACGGCCTCACGGGCACCTCGGGTGGTTGGGCGCGCCAGTACATCGACCTCGCCGCGTACTCGGGCACGACGATCGGCGTGCGCCTGCGCCAGGCCACCGACGCCGCGTTCCAGGAGCGCGGCTGGTTCGCCGACGACTTCGCCGTCACGAGCGGAGCGACCGAGGTCTGGGCCGACGACGTCGAGAACGGCGAGAACGGCTGGACCGCCGAGGTCGCATCGTTCACCGACACGACCGGCCCCGGATGGCGCATCGACACCGGCTCCTCGGAGAAGGCGCAGTACTACATGGTCGAGTGGCGCAACTTCGACGGGTTCGACGAGGGCCTGAAGTGGGGCTACAACTCGGTCTACAGCGCCGGCGCGTGGAAGGTCGAGCGCGTCTCCTACAACGCGCCCGGCGCTCTCGTCTGGTACCGCGACACCACCTACGGCAACACCAACCACGTTCGCACGAACGAGACGGCGCTGCCGAGCTACGGTGCCAAGGGCGGCCTGCTGCTCGTCGACAGCCACTTCGACCCGCTGCGCCGCACCGGCGACGCGGCAGCGGCCGACGGCACCCTGCAGCACAACCTGCCCTCGCGTTCGCAGTCGTCCGACGTGGCCTTCGGCCTCGGCAAGACGTACAAGTTCACCGAGTGCATCACGGGCGAAGAGCTGACCGACGAATTCTGCACCAAGGTGCCGGCTCGCAAGGGCGTCTCGACGTTCACCGATGACCTCGGCTGGACCTCGGGCCTCGAGGTGCTGCCCGACGGACGCCTCGCTCGTCGCTTCCGCGACGGCTCGGCGGTCGTGCCCTCGTTCGGCAACTCGCCGTACACGACGCGGATCGTCGACTTCGACGGCAACCCGCTGACCGACCTGTACGGACAGCCGAGCCCGCTCGGCGGCGAGTACGGCACGGGCAACCCGGCCGACTCCGGCGTCGGCTTCGGCACGAAGATCGAGGTCAAGAAGGCCGAGAAGGGCAACATCGCCGCGCAGATCAAGATCACCCCGCCGCGCGCGGGCTGATCGATCGGCAACGCACACGACGAGGCGTCGGCTCCTACGGGGAGTCGGCGCCTCGCCGCGTCTCAGTCGCAGGGGTGCGTCGGAGGCGGTGCGCTCAGGCCGCGTTCGGCACGAAGAGCCGGCGGATGACCCGGCCCGCCGCGAGCGCATCGAGGCTCTCGTTGATCTCGTCGAGCGGCACGGTATCGGTGTGCAGCAGCTCCATCGGCAAGCGCCCGGCGCGCCACAGCTCGACGTAGCGCGCGATGTCCCGAGCGGGCACGGCGTCGCCCATGTACGAGCCGAGCAGGCGCTTGCCGGCGCCCGCGAACTGCAGGGCCGGCACCGCGAGCTCCTGCTCGGGGTGCGGCAGCCCGACCGAGACGAGGGCGCCGCCGCGAGCGAGCAGCTCGAGGCACGCGGCCATCACTCGCGCACTGCCGACGGCCTCGATCGCGACGTCGACGCCGCCGTCGGTGAGCGCCGCGACGAGTTCGACGGCGCCGTCGGGCGTGGCGACCGCGTTCGCGCCCGCCCGCAGTGCGAGCTCGTGCTTGTCGACGTTCGGGTCGACGGCGATCACGGTGACGTCGTCGACCTGCGCGGCGGCCATGACCGCTGCGAGCCCGACGGCGCCGAGGCCGAAGACGATCACCGACTGCCCGGGCTGCACGCCCGCCGTGTTGAAGACGGCCCCCATGCCGGTGAGCGCGGCGCAGCCGAACATCGCGGCGACGTCGAACGGCACGTCGCGGTCGACGACGACGAGCGACTCGGCGGCGACGACGGCGTACTCGGCGAACGCCGAGACCCCGAGGTGGTGGTTCACCGTGGCGCCGGCGGCATCGCTGAGCACGGATGCCCCGTGCAGCAGCTCGCCCGAACCGTTGACCTCCGCCGCGCGCGAGCACAGCGCGGGCCGGCCCGCGCGGCACTCCCGGCAGTCGCCGCAGCTCGGCACGAAGACGAGGACGACGTGGTCGCCGACCTCGATGCCGTCGACGCCGGCGCCGACCGTCTCGACGACGCCCGCCGCCTCGTGCCCGAGCGCCATCGGCAGCGGCCGGGGCCGGGAGCCGTCGACGACCGACAGGTCGGAGTGGCAGAGGCTCGCCCGCTCGATGCGCACCCCGACCTCGCCGGCGCGTGGGGCGGCGACGTCGAGGGACTCGATCGTGAGCGGGCGGCTCTCGATGTACGGGCGGGCCGCGCCCTGCGCGCGGAGGACGGCGCTACGCATCCGTCGCCTCGACGTAGCGCTCGATGACCCGGTCGGCGAGCAGCGGGATGATGCGGCCGACGCCGATGCGCTGGAAGTGCGGGGACTCCCGGTGGGCGGCGAAGCCGGCCTCGTCGTCGTAGCGCTCGAGGATCACGATCTCGTCGGGGTTCACGACCCCGCGGTAGAAGTCGTAGGCGCGGTTGGCCGGCTCGGTGCGACTCGCGGCCGCCAGCTCGCCGAGCAGCTCGAGCACGTTCTCGGTCTCGCCGGGCAGCGGGAAGTAGCGGGCGACGACCTGGAACTGGGGTGCGGACATGTGGGTCTCCTGTCGAGTGATGCAGCAGGCCCGGTGGGAGCGACGGGTGCCCATGGCCGAGGACCGGCCACGAGGCATCCGCTCAGCGCCGGGTGATCGACCAGAGCTCGACGTCGCTCGTCGAGACGGCCTTGGCGCCGCCCTTGAGGGCGGCGATCACGTCGTCGCGGCTCTGCACGAAGCCGGCCGCGACGTAGGGCGTGAGCTCGGCGAGCTCCTGCTGCTTGATGTAGGGGATGACCGGCCACGGCATGAGCTGCACGAGGTGCGGGCGGTTCTGCCGTACCGCGTTCGTGCTGCGCGGCAGCGTCGACCGGTCGGTGACGAAGACCTTCTGCATGGTCACCATGCCGAGCTGGTTGGCCTTCTGGATGAGCATCGTGCGGGTCGTGATGAGGCCCTGCGAGCCGATCTTGCGCAGGTACTCGACACCGCCGCGGTCCTGGGCGAGACCGTCGCTGTTGTCGATGTTGACGAAGACGAACTTGCCCGCAGATGAGAGCGTCGAGACGATGCCCTCGAGGTCGGGGAGCGCCACGTTCGCGGCGATCGCGACCTGGCACGGACCGGCGAGGAAGGCCTCGACCGACTCGGTGCCGTAGAGCGAGGCGACGACGGGGTTCCGGTAGAGCCGCTCGTCGAGCGAGCGGGGAAACTCCAGCACGTTCACCGCATTCCTGCCCTCATCTGCGGACTCGTTCATCGCAGCATCAGGCGTCGAGCCCGAGTTTACCGGGGTTCAGCAGGTTCTTCGGGTCGAGCGCCGCCTTCACGGCGCGCAGCACCTCGAAGCCGGCGCCGAGCGATTCCGCCATGTACGGCGCGCGCAGCAGGCCCACGCCGTGGTGGTGGCTGAGGGTCGCGTCGTGCTTCAGGATCACGGCGTTCGCGGCATCCCACGCCGCCCGGTACCACTCGGCGCGCCGGTCGACCTCGACGTCGCCGCGGAGCGAGAAGTAGAGGCAGGCGCCGTCGACGTAGGCGTGCGACTGATGTGCGGAGCCGGCGAGAGTGCCGGGCACCGCGTCGATCGCCGCGACGACCTCGTCGTAGATCGCCGGGAGGTCCCGCCAGCGGCCGATCATCTCGAGGGTGTCGGCGACGAAGCCGGGGCTGCGCTTGAAGCCCTCGGCGCTCTTGCCCGTGAGGTAGCGGGTGTCGAGCCAGCGCTCGAAGATCGCCTCGTGGTCGAGCTCGACGCCCGTCTCGGCGCAGATGCGCTCGCTGATCACGAGGCCGGCCTCGACGAGTTCCTGCGTGCCCTCGTCGGCGATGAGCAGCACGTTCTGCGACGGCAGGTCGAACTGCACGCCGCTCTCGAGCTCGTCGTAGAGACGGAGCGCAGCGGGGTTCGCGCCCTGCTGCATGATCTGACGGCACGCCTCGAGCCCGGCGGCGAACGTCGGGAAGCCGTAGGCGATCGCGCGGCCGTACGACGGCAGCCGGTGCAGCTTGAAGCGGATCGTCGTGATGACGCCGAGGGTGCCCTCCGAGCCGATGACGAGCTGCAGCAGGTCGGGTCCGACGGCGGCGCGTGCGCTCTCTCCCACGGTGATGAGCGAGCCGTCGGCCAGCACGACATCCATGCCGTAGACCATGTCCTCGATCTTGCCGTAGCGGGTCGACAGCTGGCCGGCGCCGCGGCAGGCCACCCAGCCGCCGACCGTCGAGATGCCGTACGACGAGGGCCAGTGGCCCATCGTCATGCCGTACTCCGACTGGATGAGCTCCTCGAAGACGTCGCCGAACATGCCGGCCTCGACCTCGATGATCTGGCTCTGCTCGTCGAAGCCCACGAAGCGGTTGAGCTCGCAGACGTCGAGCACGATGCCGCCGCGCACGGGCAGGGCGGCGCCCGTCACGTTGCTCCGGCCCGCCGACACCGTCACGGGCAGGTCGTTCGCGTTCGCGATGCGCATGACGGCCTGCACCTGCTCGGTCGTCGAGACCTTGACGATCACGGCGTTCGGCGTTGCGGGCCGGCCCCCGGTCTCGCCGATCATGGTGCCGGCCCACCAGTCGCGAGTGCCTTCGACGACGGATGCCGCGTCGGTGACGACCTGGTCGGCCGCAGCCTCGAGCTCGGCGACCACGGCCGCCGGCACGGCGACGACGTCCGCCTGGAAGGACGCCTCCTCGCCGATCGTCTCGATGCTCGCGGCGTAGTGCGGCTGGGTGGGCGCGCCCACCACGTAGTTGCCGCGGTTGTAACCGCGCTTGACGGCTTCCTTGCTGATCATTCGGACTCTCCCATCAGGATGGCGCGTTCGTGCGCCGTGGCGGTCTGGTAGGCGGTCACCTGGGCGGTGACCGCGGCGTCGCTGAGGCCGAGCTCGGCCTGCAGCAGCTGGCCCACGCGGGGCGCGGCGGCAGCGGAGGCGTCGCGGGCCATGAGGCGGGCGCGGGTGCGGCGGCTCAGCACGTCGTCGACGCTGCGGGCCATCTCGTGGCGGGCCGAGTACACGACCTCGGCCTCGAGGTAGGGCAGGCCCTCGACGATCGGCTTCGCGAGCGACGGGTCGTTGCCGAGGATGTCGGTGATGAACGGCGCCTCGTTGCCGTAGCGCTCACCGAGGTGGGCGGCGAGGCCGCCCGAGGCGGTGACGGCCTCGGGGTCGTAGCCGGCGGCACCGAGCAGGTAGGCGTCCTTCGTGACGCAGCGACGGCGTTCGCCGAGCACCTTCTGCGCGGCGTCGATCGTCTGCTGGGCCATGTGGCGCGAGGTCGTGAGCTTGCCGCCGACGACGGTCACGAGGCCGTCGCGGTCGGTGCGGATCTCGTGCTTGCGCTTGACGTCGATGGTCTTGCCGCCGGGCGGCGCGACGAGCGGCCGGCAGCCGCCGATGCTGCCGACGACGTCGGATGCCTCGAGGTCGGTGTTCAGCGCGGTGCGCGCCCCCGAGATGAGGAAGTCCATCTCCTCGCGCGTGCAGTTCACGTCGTCGAGGTCGCCCGTGTAGTCCTCGTCGGTCGTGCCGAGGTAGGCGGTGTCGCCCCAGCGGGTGATCGTCGCGCGGCGGTTGCGGCCCGGGATCGGGATCGTGACCGTGCAGTCGTTGCGGATCTTGGTCCACGGCACGGCGATGTGCACCCCCTTGGCCGGGCGGATGTTCGGGGCATCCGCGTCGGCGCCCGCGCCGTTCCAGTCGCGCAGCCAGGCGCCCGTCGCGATGACGACGACGCTCGCGAGCGCGGCGATCTCGCGGCCGTCGACCTCGGCGACGATGCCGTTGACCTTGCCCCTGCTGCGCGTCACCTCGGTGACCTTGGCGCCGTTCAGGATGGTCGCGCCGTGATGCGCCGCCGTGCGGGCGAGGGTGAGGGTGAGGCGGGCGTCGTCGGCGCGCGCGTCGTAGTACATGAAGCCGCCGTCGAGGTTCTCGGCCTTGAAGGTCGAGCAGTGCGCGAGCACCTCGTTCTTCGAGAGCTTCTGGTGCAGCACGCCCTCGCGCCATCCGCCCGCGAGGTCGTAGGTCCAGAGCAGGCTCTCGAAGCCCGCCGCGAGGCGACGGTCGAAGACGCCGTCGTGCGAGAGCACCGGGAAGAGGAACGGCAGCCGCTGCACGAGGTGCCGGGCGTTCTTCCGCAGTCGCTGGCGTTCGAGCAGCGAGTGGCGCACGAGCGGCAGGTTGCCCTGCTCGATGTAGCGGAGCCCGCCGTGGATCATCTTCGACGACTTCGAGGAGGTGCCCGACGCGAAGTCGTCCTTCTCGAGGAGCGCGACGCGGTAGCCGCGGAGCGCGGCGTCCATCGCGGCGTACGCCCCGGTGACGCCGCCGCCGACGATGATCATGTCGAAGCGACCGCCCTCGACGCTCGCCACCTGCTCGGCTCGGCTGAGCTGCAGGGGCTCGACCCTGGTCATGCGCTCGCGCGCGGTGTCGGTCTTGCGGGCTGGCAGTCCTACCATCGTGTGGTTCTCTCTACTTCCGTGTTGCACGGCTCGTGGTGAGCCGGAGTTCGTTGTCGATGCGTTCGTTCCACGCCGCTCGGCGTTCGGCGCGCTCGTCGCCGCTGATCAGGGGCTCGAAGACGTCGCCGTCGCCCATCGAGGCCGCGGCCTCCTCGAGCGAGTTCCAGAGCAGTCCGTCGGAGCCGGCGAGGAAGGCGGCGCCGCGCAGGCTCGCGCCCTCCGAGGCGGGCAGTCGCCGCATCGGCACGCCGACGAGGTCGGCCTGCATCTGGATCAGCGGGTCGCTCGCCGACATCCCGCCGCCGACGACGATCTCGGTGATCGCCGTGCCGGCGACCTGCTCGTCGGCCTCGGCGCTCGAGGCGACCGAGTGCGCGATGCCCTCGAGCACCGCGTAGGCGATCTCGGGCAGCGTCGTCGACATCGAGAACCCGGTGAGCGAGGCCTTCGCCCGCGGCTCCATGACGGGCATCCGGAGGCCGGTGAGGGCGGGCACGAACATGACTCCCTTCGCCGACGAGACGGTCGCGGCGAGCTCGCTGATGCGCTTGGACGACTCGAACCAGCCGAGCGTGTCGCACACCCAGTCGAGGGCCGAGCCGGTCGTCGCGGTGAACGTCTCGATGGCGAAGACGGATGCCCCGTGCCGCCGCCACGCCGTGAGCGTGAGCGCCCCGTCGTAGAGGCCCGGGTTCGCCGGCGCCTCGCTGCCGATCACGAGGTCGACGAAGCTCCCCGTGCCGTGCACGCACATCGCCTGCCCCTTGCGGAGGCAGCCGAGGCCGACGGTGCCGGCGTGCTGGTCGCCCGCTGCGGACAGGATCGGCACCTCGATGCCGAGCACCGAGGCATCCGTCACGCCGAAGTCGTCGGCGTCCTGCCGCAGCTCGGGCAGGAGCTCGCCCGGGAAGCCGAGCGCCTCGATCCAGTCGCGCTCGTACTCGTGGCGGGCGAGCACGTAGGCGCCCGCCGAGGTCGCGTTCGTCGAGGTCGCGGCGTAGGTGCGATCGCGCGAGAGGCTCCAGAGGAGCCACGTCTCGATCGTGCCGAAGCCGAGCCGGCCCGCCCGGTGCGCCGCCGTGACCTCGGGGGTCTCCCGCAGGTGGTGCGCCGCCCAGAGGTAGGGCGAGCGCACCCCCGTCGGGCGTCCGACCGAGCGGATCAGCCGCTCGTTCCACTCGGGCCCGAGGGCCGCGAGCTCGTCGGCGTAGCGGCTGTCCTGCCACACCATCGCGGGCACGAGGGCCCGGCCGGTGGAGGTGTCCCAGAGCACGGTCGTCGCGCGCTGGGTGGCGATCGCGAGCCCCACCAGGGAGACCCCGTCGCCTGCCGCGCGGGCGATGACC